>NZ_JCANTH010000001.1:4577500-4689205 GCF_059568365.1 Nitrospira marina
AGGACTCTGCTAACTCGTAAGAGGAAGTATAGGGTCTGATGCCTGCCCGGTGCTGGAAGGTTAACTGGAGGGGTTAGCCGCAAGGCGAAGCTCCGAATGGAAGCCCCAGTAAACGGCGGCCGTAACTATAACGGTCCTAAGGTAGCGAAATTCCTTGTCGGGTAAGTTCCGACCTGCATGAATGGCATAACGACTGGAGCGCTGTCTCGGGGAGAGACTCAGCGAACTTGTTGTTCCGGTGAAGAAGCCGGGTGCCCGCAACTAGACGGAAAGACCCTGTGCACCTTCACTACAACTTGACATTGGGTGTTGGGCGAGTATGTGTAGGATAGGTGGGAGGCTATGAAGCGGGAGCGCTAGCTTTCGTGGAGCCAACCTTGAAATACCACCCTTGCTTTTCTGACATTCTAACTTGGCCCTGTCATCCAGGGTGAGGACATTGTCTGGTGGGTAGTTTGACTGGGGCGGTCGCCTCCCAAAAGGTAACGGAGGCGCCCAAAGGTTCCCTCAGGCTGGTCGGCAATCAGCCATTGAGTGTAAAGGCAAAAGGGAGCTTGACTGTAAGAGCGACAGCTCAAACAGGGACGAAAGTCGGGCTTAGTGATCCGGTGGTTCTGCGTGGAAGGGCCATCGCTCAACGGATAAAAGGTACGCCGGGGATAACAGGCTGATTTCCCCCAAGAGTTCACATCGACGGGGAAGTTTGGCACCTCGATGTCGACTCATCGCATCCTGGGGCTGAAGCCGGTCCCAAGGGTCGGGCTGTTCGCCCGTTAAAGCGGTACGAGAGTTGGGTTCAGAACGTCGTGAGACAGTTCGGTCCCTATCTGTTGTGGGCGGAGGTGATTTGAGAGGGTCTGTCTCTAGTACGAGAGGACTGAGATGGACGGACCGCTAGTGTGCCGGTTGTCGCGCCAGCGGCAGTGCCGGGTAGCTATGTCCGGTTTAGATAACCGCTGAAAGCATCTAAGCGGGAAGCTAGCCTCAAGATTAGATCACACGGAGGGTAACCTCCCTAAAGGCCACTTGTAGACTACGAGTTTGATAGGCTGGGTGTGGAAGGGCTGTGAGGCCTGAAGCTAACCAGTACTAATCGGCCGTGCGACTTAACAACATTTGTTCTTGATAGACATGGTCTAAGTGAATAGGTAAGTTTGATTTAAAAAAATCAGCGTAATTAAATTTTTTAAATTATTTACTATTCGCAAACACTTTCTCGGTGACCTTACCGGAGGGGTACCACCCGTTCCCATTTCGAACACGGAAGTTAAGCCCTCCAGGGCCGATGATACTGCAGCCGTGAGGCTGTGGGAAAGTAGGTCGTTGCCGAGATTTAATTAGGAAAAGCCCAGGGATTCATCATCCCTGGGCTTTTCTATTTCAAAGAAGTCCATACTAAGTTTAACATTCATTATAAGCACAGTGTGGGCGATGCATAGCATCATACATGGTATCAAATGTGGGTATGGTATGAGGAATTTTTCCTCGAACAAGTTCATTCCTTACCGAACTAAGTGGGCTTACCAATGAAAATGTCCCTGAATTCGCTTGAAGAAATTCCTGCGCAAAAAAAAGGAGATTCAACACTTTAGGGTCCAAATAGTATAAAGGAGACAAATTTAATATTAAATGTTGAATGCCATGGTTTTGTAATTGTTCAAGCCACTGAATAAATTGTTTGGTATCACTCTCATCAAATCTTCCAAAACAATCAAGAATTGTTATTGCATTCCTTCTCCGTTGTTCACAATACATCGGTTTATCCTAATATGATTAATAATTGTTGATTGTTGACGGTATTCTAAAATTTTCGGCTAAAAGATAAAAAAATAAATAGGAAAATTTTGCACTGCACGAATGCGAAGAATGAAGGTAAATTTCGATAGTTGCCACAACTATTTACGGTAAGAATTTGAAGCTACCGAGAAAATATATAATTGGAACCGGTTTCGAAATGTTCCTAAGTTTTGAATAGTAAAAGATGGGGGAATTTGGATGGCTGGTTGTTTCTCTGGGAAAAAAGTAGTGATATGGTTGAAACTCTGTAATGTTGGAGTCAGACTGGGGAGTTATAAATCTTAGGAATAATAAGTAACTTAAATTTGTGAAATTTTTGGAATGGTAAGATTTTTTGAAAGTGCTTGGGTAGGTTTTGTTTTTGGGTAAAGAAGGCTCAAATGACCTATTAAATTGAATTTTAAAGATAGAGGAAAAATTTCGTGAAAACAACAAGGTCTCGTGCATTATTTCAACGAGCAAATTTATTTATTCCAGGGGGTGTTAATAGTCCCGTCAGAGCATTTCGCTCAGTCGGGGGAGGTCCTTTATTTATTAAGCAAGCTAAAGGAATTTTTTTAGAAGACGTGGATGGCAATAAGTTTTTGGATTATGTTTTATCTTGGGGGCCTATGATTCTTGGGCATGCAAATGCGCGGGTATTAAAGGCTGTCATCAGTGCGTCGAAACGTGGGACGAGCTATGGGGCCCCAGCCGAGGGGGAAGTGGAATTAGCCAAAATAATTATCAAGATGGTTCCCTCAATTGAAAAAGTCCGTCTCGTAAATTCGGGGACGGAAGCCGTTATGAGCGCAATTCGTTTAGCCAGGGCTTACACTAAACGGGACTCGATATTGAAATTCGAAGGTTGCTATCATGGACATGCCGACCATTTGCTCGTAAAGGCCGGATCAGGCGTGGCTACTCTAGGGATACCTGATAGCCCTGGCGTACCAGAATCGTTTGCCCGCCATACACTGACCGCGCCATATAACGACATTAAAACTACCGAAAAACTCATTCATAAACATGCCCATAATTTGGCCGCAATTATCGTAGAGCCTATTGCAGGAAATATGGGCGTGATTCCTCCATCGGATGAGTTTCTACCATGGCTCCGAATGATCACTAAAAAGTACGATATTCTCTTAATTTTCGATGAAGTCATTTCTGGTTTTAGAGTGGATCCGGGTGGAGCGCAAGCCCTCTATCAAGTCATTCCTGACCTCACGATTTTAGGGAAAATCATCGGGGGAGGCTTGCCCATTGGAGCATATGGAGGCACCAAGGAAATTATGCAAATGATTGCCCCGGCTGGACCGGTGTACCAGGCCGGAACTCTCTCTGGAAATCCAGTGGCAGTGGCTGCTGGACTAGAGACTATCCGAATCCTTCAAACACCTGGAATCTATAAAGATTTAGAAAAAAAATCCAGAGTGTTGGCCGAGGGATTAGGAGAAGCAGCTAAAAAAGCAAGGATTTCCTACTATCAAACTCGCGTCGGTTCCATGTTGGGTGGATTTTTTACCGAAGGACCTGTCACGGATTACGCCGGGGCCAAAAAGTCAGACACCGTACGATACGCTAAATTTTTTCATGGAATGCTCAATCATGGAATATATTTGGCTCCCTCTCAATTTGAAGCCATGTTGCTCTCAACAGCTCACACCCTTAGGCACATTAATCAGACGATTGCTGCCGCAGAAGAGGTCTTTCCTACGCTACGATAGTCCTCCTATTATTGCATAGCCATAATTTTGGTGGGCGTAAGTTTTATTGGTTGCCAAGTCAATTCTCCTCCTGGTTTACCTAACACCTTTTGCAACCAATGGCCGAAGGATACCTTCCATCTTTTGTCCTGCCTAGGGATGGTGAAAAATTCCGCCAGTGTCGTTCTCGCCCTTGGTCGTGATCTAGTATTCCCGTATCCTTCTTTTGCCAAAGTCGCGACGGGCTTGCGGGATAAGTCTTTGGGAGGAATCCATTATTTTTCCTCATGGGGGTTTCCGTCACTTAATCTAATGATAAGAAAAAATATTATATAAATATGCAACAGTCCGTATTTGCAAAGTGTGGGTGCCCAACTCGCTGTCTATACGCCTCTATCCGAAAAAAAATGAAATTTTTCGAAAGGTTCGTAGAACAGGCAAGGCATCCTAACGGAATTAATTTCAAAAGACAGCTCAAAAGTGGTTTATTCTAAGACACCGAAGGACAACCTAACGGACTAAGGTTTGCACTAGATATTGAATCGTCGCCATAATAAGAGGTAGTTCAAAATCCTTGGAGTCATAGGTGAAGTCGAAAGCAAGGAGGGAGCCAGCGACAATATCAGATTTTCGACCCCCTTATGTTTTTGAGTCAATTCATAGGCCTGGTTCTTGAAATCCGATACAAATGATTTTTTCTGAAAAAAAAGGAGGTACCCAAATGAGTATGGCGACTTCAACTGAACGGCTTCATCCGGCTGTCCAGTCTTTTGTGTCCCGTCCACGAAAAATGCTGATTAATGGTCAGTGGGTTAATGCACAATCAGGCAAAACATTTTCCACGTTTAATCCTGCAACCGGTGAAGTAATGGCGGAGGTGGCGGAAGGCGACAAGGCTGATGTTGCTCTTGCCGTGAAAGCTGCCAGAAAGGCCTTTGAACAAGGCCCATGGCGAAAGATGACGCCTTCTGACCGCGGCAAACTCCTGTGGCGGTTGGCTGACCTTCTGGAATCGAATCTGGAAGAATTTGCTCAGTTAGAGTCTCTCGATAACGGCAAGCCGTTAACCATTGCGCGGGCAGCAGACGTTCCATTGGCTGTTGATTTGTTTAGATACATGGCGGGATGGTCAACAAAAATTGAGGGCAATTCCATTCCCATTTCGGTTCCCTATATGCCTGGGTCTCAATTCCTAGCCTATACCCTTCGTGAGCCGGTTGGAGTTGTCGGGCAAATTATTCCCTGGAATTTTCCTCTGTTAATGGCGGCATGGAAACTTGGCCCGGCTTTGGCCGTGGGCTGTACTATAGTGATGAAACCGGCTGAACAAACTCCCTTGTCAGCATTGCGGTTGGGAGAGTTGTTCATCGAGGCAGGATTTCCAGAAGGAGTCGTGAATATTGTTCCAGGCTATGGGGAAACCGCAGGTGCGGCCTTAGCTGCGCATCCTGATGTGGATAAAATTGCATTTACTGGATCGACCGAAGTTGGCAAACTTATTGTGAATGCTGCGACAGGGAATCTAAAAAAAGTCACCTTGGAACTTGGTGGGAAATCACCAAGTGTCGTCTTGCCGGATGCTGATTTGGAAACGGGAATACCCGGAGTAGCGAGTGCTATTTTCTTTAATCATGGGCAATGTTGCGCCGCAGGCTCACGGCTGTATGTGGAAAAGGGCATTTTTGACAAGGTTGTGGCAGGGGTTGCCGATCAAGCCAAACAAATTAAGATAGGACCGGGACTAGATCCGACTACCCAGATGGGGCCATTAGTCTCTGATGAACAGCAACACCGTGTTCTGGGATATTTGGAATCGGGGTTTGCCGAAGGCGCGCAAGCGGCTGCAGGTGGGAAACGGTCTGGAGACAAAGGGTATTTTGTTGAACCGACCGTGTTGGTAAATACCAACTCAACCATGAAGGTTATTCAGGAAGAAATTTTTGGCCCTGTGGTGTGCGCTGAACCTTTCACAGAAGTAGAAGAAGTGATCGCCAAGGCCAATGATAATATCTATGGATTAGCGGCAGCGGTCTGGACCAAAGATTTGAGTAAGGGACATCGGATTGCCGCGCAATTACGGGCTGGAACGGTTTGGATAAATTGCCATAATATTTTTGATGCGTCACTCCCATTTGGCGGATACAAACAATCCGGTTGGGGACGCGAAATGGGCCACGAGGCGTTGGATCTCTATACCGAAGTTAAATCCGTCTGTGCCAAACTGGCCTAAAATTTGGGCCATATAATTTGTTAAAATTTTGCGGAATTTTTTAATTAAGCCTTTCGATAAAATATCGAAATAAGCAGGAAGTAGATGGTGAATTATTGCAGGAGGGTCGGCTGTATGAGCCTTGACGATCAGGGTTTTCTCTCACCGGAATTAGAGAAATATTGCGAGGGGATACGGGCAAAAAACCAAGCCTGTTTTAAATTAATCGAAGACCTCAATGGATTTTGTCAGCAAACAAAGTATCGCTTTGAAATTCATAATCGTGACGGACAACAGATTTTTGCTGGTTGTTTGTTAATCAAATTGCTTAATGATGTCCAAGCAGCAGTAATTCTTTTTGAGAAAGGGCTGATTTCTCAAGGTCGGTCATTATTAAGAATCGCGCTGGAGAGTTTAATTGTGTTGGGTAAAATTTGTGAATCTTATGAATTTGTTCATGCATATGCCAAAATTGGTGAAAAGGACAGATTAAAGCTTGTTCGGTCGATTAGAAGCGCATCTACGAATGTATTCGATGACATTAAACCGGAACTTACGGATGAACTCATAAAGAAAATTGAGGAGACGTTAGAGGGAAAAGAATGTAGTAGCAATAAAGAGCAATGGGCAAGAGATTTAAACCTTCACCATCTTTATGTTGGTGCTTATCGATTGTTTTCCCAGGACGTTCACTCATCCCCTGGATCTCTAGATGAGTTATTCATGAAAAGCGAAGAACGTGAAGTCATTGGTTTTGAATGGGGGCCAAACGGAGACGTAGACTTGCGGGTTGAATTACTTGAAGCCTCAAGATACCTGATTTATGGAATGTCATTTATGAATAAACTTTTCGAACTGGATATTGATGAACAATTGAAAAATTTTGACAATCAATATAAGGAACTAGATGCGTCGGCAATAGAAAGTTCTTAAAGAAGACCTTTATTAGCTCGCTATTCATCATCGTCTTCTTCGTCTTCGGCGTCGATGGCGGCTTGGCGCATCTGCTCTTCCATGGCATTGTGGATGAGCATTCTGAGGAACATAGAAATAACTGATCCTTTTTCCAGGGTTCCACCTGGAGGAATGGCAATTTTTCCTTCTTCTACCATTTTATCCAGCCACTTCTTCTGATCCGGGGTTACATGCACGGGAATCTCGACGAGAGGAATCTTTCCAAAAATATCCATTTTAGGCAGTCTCCTTTTACATGAACCTGATATATCTTCGCTAATTCCTTACCTTGTCCGGTGAGAGTCAAAGCGAAGTGTTGATGAGTGAATGTGGTTCTTGAATCTCTTTCGATAAGACCACGTGCTCTTCGGCTTTGTCAATGAGAATTGTGCATCGACAGGATGAATGGAGTCTTGTAGGCCAGGATAAGTAGATGCTCGATCGAATGGCTTGGGGACATTTGAGAGGTTAGGTCTCATGCAATTGTTGTTGAGGAGGTATACCTTTTAATTGGGTGTGATTGAAGTTTTTGTTGGCTGTCATCTTTCATGCCGATATAGCGGATAAATTCGGGATGTTGTTTTAGGATAAGCCTAAGACGTCGGCCATGGAATAGAGGCCAGGTGGTTTTTGAGCTACCCATTCAGCTGCCCGGAGCGCGCCCTGAGCAAAGGTATCCCGAGTATGGGCCCGGTGGGTTATTTCAATGCGTTCTCCTGGTCCCCCCAATAAAATGGTGTGATCGCCAATAATATCTCCTGCGCGGATGGTTTGCATTCCGATTTCACGAGTCTTCCGTTCGCCGGTCATACCATGTCGTGTATAGACGCCCACTTCTTGTAAATCCCATTCCATGCCTTCTGCCAAAGCCTCGGCCAGTTTTAGGGCCGTTCCGCTGGGGGCATCCTTCTTCTTATTGTGATGGGCTTCGATTACTTCGATGTTGTACTGCTCACCTAGCGATCTGGCGATTTTCCCGACGGTGCTGAGGAGCACATTGATCCCTACACTCATGTTTGGGGAAAACACACAGGGGATTTTGAGAGCGAATGTTTTAAGTTGGGCCAATTCTTGATCTGTGAATCCGGTGGTTCCAATGACCATGGCCTTGGTGGATTTGACGACATGCTCGAGGTTGGCCAGACAGGATGAAGGAGCCGTGAAGTCGACCACCACATCACCCTGTGAGAGACAGGGTTGGAGATCGTCGGTGATCGGAAGGTTCACTTGCCCGATTTGGGCGACTTCGCCAGCGTCTTTTCCAATAGCGGGATGCCCTTTTACTTCCACTGCACCGGAAAGTTGTAGCCCAGGGGTGTCCTGAGTTAACGCGACTAATCGCATCCCCATTCGACCGGCCGCGCCGGTAATAATTGTTCGAATCATGTGTTCTCTTTCCTCAGAGCACTCCGGATTGTTGCAAGGCTTCTTGGAGTGCTGGTCGAAATTCCGCAGCAAGTGGGGTAAGCGGCAGTCGGACTTCTTCTGACATTTTTCCCATCATGGCCAGAGCCGCTTTCACGGGAATGGGATTAGTTTCCAAAAATAATGCTCCAAATAATGGAGAGAGTTTGTAGTGAAGGAGTCTGGCTGTTTCGTAGTCACCTTTAAGTGCGGCGTTCACCATGTTTGCCATATCGGTCGGGGCGACGTTTGCGGTGACGGTGATCACGCCTTTCCCGCCGAGGGCGATCATAGGGAGTGTCAAGGGATCATCGCCTGAGAGCACAAGGAAGCCAGGTCGGGATTGTTGTATAATTTCGGACACCTGTTGGAGAGATCCACTGCCTTCCTTGATGCCAATAATATTCTGAATCTCCGACAGGCGGCTCACCGTGGTCGGCAACATGTTGATGCTGGTCCTCCCTGGAATATTGTACAGAATCTGGGGTAAGTCGACGGCTTTGGCGATGGCGGAAAAATGACGAAAAAGCCCTTCCTGTGTAGGCTTATTGTAATAGGGCGTGATGAGCAAAGCCCCATCGGCGCCCACGGCTTTGGCATGTTTCGTAAAAGTAATGGCTTCATCGGTAGAGTTTGAGCCTGTTCCGGCAATGACAGGAACCCGCTTATTCACCACTTCGACAGTGAATGACACCACCCGTTCATGCTCTTCCGGGGTCAAGGTGGCTGATTCGCCTGTCGTCCCACAAGGTACAATGCCATGGGTCCCACAAGAAATTTGGGAATCGATGAGATCGGCCATGGCCTTTTCATCAAACTTTCCCTTTGAGAATGGGGTGACAATAGCGACTAACGAACCGCTGAACATAATTCTGACCTCAATCTTTTGGTGTAGGGAATTTTTGTGTTTGTAACGACAAAACGGCGAACGCCTTGGCGAATCAACACAAGACTTTAAATTAAAAATTAATTCGAGAAGGCTTCTGAAATGGTTTCGCCTCGAATGAGGTCCTCGTAGCTTTCTCGTTTTCGAATGACTGTGATGTCCTTCCCTTTCACAAGCACCTCGGGGACGCGTGGCCGGGAATTATAATTTGAGGCCATGGTAAATCCATACGCTCCGGCACTCATGACGGCCAGGAGATCTCCAGGTTGAGAATGGGGCATTTTTCGATCTTTTGCTAAAAAGTCTCCTGATTCGCAAATGGGTCCGACTACATCAACAGTGTTGACTGCGGATGACTCTTTTTTCAAGACCGGCTGAATATCGTGGTGGGCATCATATAAGCTTGGTCGTAACAGATCATTCATTGCGGCATCGACAATCACAAAATGCTTGTCCGCGCTTTCCTTGTTATACAGCACTTTCGTCACCAAGATGCCCGCGTTCCCTACAATGGACCGGCCCGGTTCCATAATAATTTGGCATGAGACGGATTGTAGCAACGGGGAAATAGCTTCAGCCAGCTCTTTGGGATGGGGAGGCGTTTCGTCCGAGTAGGTAATACCCAGTCCTCCCCCAATGTTGAGATACTGAATGTGGACACCTTTGGCTTGCAGTGTTTGAATTAAGGCGACAGCTTTTTTTAAGGCATCAACAAATGGGGTGACCTGGGTTAATTGGGAACCAATGTGTGAATGAACGCCTACCACTTCAATGTGAGGAAGATTCCCTGCTGCGTCAAATTCTTCAAGTGCCCGGTCCGCTCCAATTCCGAATTTGCTTTTTTTTAATCCGGTAGAAATGTACGGATGGGTTTGTGGATCAATATCCGGATTGATGCGTAACGCCACTTTGGCGCGAAGGCCCATGGAGCCAGCGACCTCATTGATCTGCTGAAGTTCACCGGGAGATTCAACATTGAACATCAGGATATCCGACTTCAATGCATATTGGATTTCTTCTTTGGATTTGCCGACCCCGGCAAAGACGATTTTGTTGGGCGCCATTCCGGCTGTTAATGCGCGAAAAAGTTCTCCACCCGACACGATGTCTGCGCCACACCCTTCCTTGGCGAGGAGACGCAAGACGGTCAGATTGGAATTGGCTTTCATGGCAAAGGCCACGATATGTGGAATGGCATTGAAGGCTTGATCAAAAGCATGAAAATGTCGAATCAATGTCCGGTGGCTATAGATGTAACAGGGAGTACCCACCTGTTCCGTAATGTGGCGAATGGGGACCTCCTCACAGAATAATCCGTCCCCCTGGTAGTGAAAGTCATGCATGTTGGATATCCTCATCAAACAGGTCCAAATTTTCAAGAGCGATTTCGGAAACAATGGATTGAAAGGCTTCTTTTAAGTTTCGATACCGTAATTTTGTGTGTGGGGTGATGGCTCGGAGAATTTCCCCATCAAGTAATGTGTAAATAGCTTTTGGAGTCGCATGTTTTATATGCTCGAAATTGACTACGATGTCCATTTTGGCCTCACGTCCAGCTTGTGTAATCCTTTTCAATAGTTCTTTGGCATTCAGGTGGTCTAAAGTTCCCTCCAGATCAATGAACAAAGCCGCAAAGGCATCGTGACGCCGAGCTTTCATTTTCAAGCAGAGCTCCTGGTGGTTGGCATCAGGAGATGGTTGAGGGTGAAGAGCGTTAGGAACGAATTGCTGTGTTTCACATGTCGGGAGTTTGGTTTGCAGATTTTTTAAGACTTTAGCCAGGGGAGATAGAGCGCCTTTGGGTGTGGTGCGGTATATCAATTTTCGAAATTCCCAATTCATTTCAAGCCGGGGAATCAGTCGTTGGCTCTTATGCCCCATGCGATTCCAGATGCAGGGCCAGGAATAAAACTGGTGGTTGGCCCAGAAAAACCCTTCCTGTAATTGCTCCGCTGACATTCGTTTGGGTGTGTATACCACATGCTTGCCGTCATACTTCGACCAGTTCTGATCAATGATCCGGCCCTCCCGCTTAAAGCGTTCGAATAAAGCTGTCCCTGGAAGGGGGGTCAACACATTAAAATAGGCCAATTCGACTTTGTTCTGTGTCAAAAATTCTACGGAGGTTTCGAATACCGATTCGTCATCATTATCAAATCCAAACACGAGACCGGGATTCACCATGATGCCATGGTCATGAAACATTTTAATTTGATTTTCAAATTTCCGCACCTGATTGAATCCTTTATTCGTTTCATCGAGCGAATCATCCGACAACGATTCCATCCCCACAAAAACCGATACGCAACCGCTATCGGCAGCCAATCGTACCATTTCAGGATCATCCCCAAGAAAGAGAGTGGACTGACAGCCCCATTTAATGTTGAGGGATTTCAGGGCCTGCCATAACTCACGGCAGTAGGCACGATGACTGTTGTGCAGGTCATCCACAAAAGCAACAATCGAACCTTCTTCCAGCCCTACCCAAATTTTCAGGGAGGTTGTTAAGGCGTGGAATAGTGACCCCCGGGTCATTCGTTCAATAATGTCCGACCGCAGCCATTCTTTGGCTCTTTTCAGCTCTTCAATGACTTCGGGAACGGGTCGGCGTCGAGTGGTTTTGCCATTAAATGGCGAAACACTGCAAAACTCACAATCAAAATGACATCCTCGCGTTGTGAAGGTGCAAAGCCTGGTCATATAGGAATCCGGGCTAAGCAATTCAATACGCGGGGGTTTGTAATGACTCAAGGTTGGAAATTGGTCCATGCGATAGATTCGCTTCAAGGACCCGGCCTCGATGTCGGTGATCACTTGAGGCCAAAGGTCTTCGGCTTCCCCGCAGACAACGGCATCGCAATGGCGGAGGGCTTCATCTGGGCAATAGGTGGGGTGCACTCCTCCGAGAATGACGGGTTTCCCACGTCGACGAAATTCATCCGCGATTTCATAGGCTCTCGGGGCATAACACGTCATGATGGATATTCCAACCACATTGCAGGGAGTCTCAAAATCGATATCCCTAACGGCTTCGTCCACGATTTCGACATCCCATGTTGTTGGAGTATATGCGGCAATCGCTGGTAGGCTGAGCTTCGGAAACCAGATCGACCGGCGCTCGCTAGCCGTCATACGGTAGGGATTATTTCGTGGATAAGGATCAAGCAACAGAAGTTTGGGACGAATTTCACCGTGGGTGAGAGAGGTATCCATTCTTTTAACCTCCACAAACAGTTAGAGAGACTGTGGAGGGCCTCATTGTACCTTGTGAGGTTCTCCCTGGACAAATCCCTGTGTATTATCGGGTATCGATAGGATACACGGGGGGTAATTCCACTGCCTCTTCTAGTGGTACATTCAGTGGGTCCTGGTCAAAGTCCCCCTCTGTTTTGGCCTGATCTTGTTGTTGCTTGAGTCTCTTGGCTTCAATGCCAACTTTTTCTGGGGGGATGGGAGGGCCTACTGCTCCGCAACCTGAGGAGAAGAGGAGCGCCAGAACGCAATATATGAGGAAATACCTGGTAGAAGTCTTTAAGATTTGCCCCATGCCGTTCACTGTTTTTTCATCGAACGTTTCATTTCGGCCTGTAAAGATTTTTTCCATCCCTTGATCTGTTTTGTGACTTGGGCTGTAGCGGTGCCACCTATAATGTTTTTACTGTTAATCGCAGCTTCGGGAGTTAAAACTTGAAATGCCTTGGAGTCAAAGGATGAGGAGGCATTCAGTAAATCCTGTTGGGTGAGTTGTCCTAAATCCTTCCCTTTCGCTAAACACTCGCGTACCAGACTTCCCACCACGTGATGGGATTCACGGAAAGGCATCCCCTTTTTAACCAGATAGTCCGCCAACTCCGTGGCAAGCAGAAATCCCTGAGACACCGCTTCTTTCATAGTTTCAGGTCGTATCGTGAGTTGAGCCAGGAGTTCTGCGTAAATATTAACCGATATCGTCACGGTATCCAATGTGTCAAACAACGGTTCTTTGTCTTCCTGAAGGTCTCGATTGTAACTGAGAGGCAATCCTTTTAAAGTGGTCAGGAGGCTGAACAAATGTCCATAGACCCGACCGGTTTTTCCGCGGATCAGTTCAGGCACGTCTGGATTTTTTTTCTGTGGCATCATGCTGCTGCCTGTACAAAATCCGTCGGGAAGATCTGTGAAGTGGAATTCTTGTGATGACCATAAAATCAGCTCCTCACTTAAACGAGAGAGGTGCATCATCACGATGGCGCAAGCACTGAGCACCTCAATGACGTAATCTCGGTCAGACACGGCATCCAAGCTATTCTGTGTCACGCGAGGGAAATGTAATAAAGAAGCGGTATAGTGTCGGTCGATCGGGTAATTGTTTCCAGCTAGCGCACCGGAACCTAACGGCATGACGTTAATTCGAACCAAGGCATCATGGAGACGCCCTTTGTCCCGCTCAACCATCTCAACATAGGCTAGGGCGTGATGCGAAAAGAGAACGGGCTGGGCCCTCTGTAAATGTGTATAGCCCGGCATGATTACTCCCATATACCGCTCAGCGAGCGTCACGAGCGACTGTTGAAGTAAACGAAGATCATTGCTTAGGTGTTGGAGGGTATCCCTAAGGTAGAGTCGAAGATCCAGGGTGACTTGATCATTCCGACTTCGGCCGGTGTGGAGTTTCCCGCCAACTGGCCCAATGAGCTCAGTCAGGCGCCGTTCAATGCTCATGTGCACATCTTCATCTTCGGTCTGCCATTGATGGCGGCCGGCGCGAATGTCCTCCCGAATGGTCAGGAGTCCTCGAATAATGGTTTGGCATTCACGCTGCGCCAAGACTTTAGCCCGTTGTAACGTTTTACAGTGGGCAATGCTGCCTTCAATGTCGTATTCATACAGGCGGCGATCAATCTTGATTGAGGCGGTGAATGTTTCCACTAGTTGATGGGTTTGACCTTGAAATCGTCCTCCCCAGAGTTTTTGATCTCCGGATTTTTGTGGCGGCTTTGGTTGAGGAGATGCTGAAGAACGAGATCGGGTGTTGAGGGAGGTTGCGCCGGCGCGTTTCTTCATGGAGGCTATCTTCCTAACCATTGAAGCAAAATAGCTTTTTGGATGTGTAGGCGGTTTTCGGCTTGATCCAGAACGACTGATTGTGGGCCGTCCAGCACGTCTTCGGTTATTTCCTCTCCCCGATGGGCCGGCAGGCAATGCATGAGGAGGGCATTGGGTTTTGCCCGTTGCATGAGTTTCCCGTTGACTTGATAGGGCGCCAGAGCTTCCATGCGTGGTTCCTGTTGGTGTTCCTGGCCCATGCTGATCCACACATCTGTATAAATCACATCAGCGTCTGTTGCGGCAATGTTAGGATCATGGGTGATTTCGATTCTGGCACCTGTTAGTTGGCTTTCTTCCTGGGCCGCTGCGACGATACGGTGATCAGGTTCATAGCCTTGTGGGCATCCTACAGTCACATGCATACCCACTTTGGCCCCTATTTCGATGAGGGAGTGGGTGATATTGTTTCCATCCCCAATATACGCCAGCTTTAAACCTTTCGCGTGGCCCATGTGTTCGACAATGGTCAAAAGATCAGCTAATGCCTGGCAGGGGTGACAATCGTCCGTTAATCCATTGATGATAGGTATCGAAGTATGTCGGGCCCATTCTTCTAAAGAGGCCTGATTGAATGTTCTTACGACGAGTCCATCCAAGTATCGCGTAAGGACTTTTGCCGTATCGGCTAAACTTTCTCCACGGCTCAATTGGATTTTTTCGGACGCTAGAAAAATGGCTTGTCCACCAAGTTGATTCATCCCGGCTTCGAAGGAAACCCTGGTTCGCGTAGAGGGTTTTTCAAAAATAAGACCCAACGTTTTGCCTTTCAACGGAAAGGTGGTGCGCCCCTGTCTTCGGGCAGCCTTCATCTTTTGAGCAAGAGCAATCAAATGATGAATCGTATCCCTGGGAATATCGGCCACCGTCAGCAAGTCCTTGGGAAGGGGAGTCCTCTTCTTGCGTTGGGCGAAAGGGGTGGATTTTCGGGTACGGGAAGACTGCCTTGGGGACGACATGATTTATCGATGTTTGGAAAGAACGTCAGAGAGGACGGACAAAAGCCGATCAATCTGTGCGTTACTGATGATTAAGGGAGGCACAAATCGGAGGACCTTTCCCATAGTGCAGTTGATTAGGACCCGTCGCTCAAGGCATTCCAGAACGAGAGGTTTTCCGTCAATGGTTAATTCTAAACCCTGGAGGAGGCCCATGCCACGGGCCTCATGGATGCAGGAGAATTGCTCTTTTAAGGAGCCAAGTCCTTTGGCTAAATAGCGACCGGCAAGCAGGGCTTGTTCAAGTTTTCCGCCTTCAATGAGGAGTTCTAAGACTTTTAAGGCTACCGCGCAGGCTAAAGGATTGCCTCCGAACGTGGAGGCGTGAGTACCTGGTTCAAATGCCGCTGCAACGTTGTCGGTAGCTAGACACGCCCCAATGGGGAGACCTCCCCCCAAGCCTTTAGCCAACGTCATAATGTCGGGTTGCATTCCGAACTGCTCATAAGCAAACAACGTCCCCGTGCGACCCATCCCGGTTTGGACTTCATCCAAAATTAGAAGGATTTGTTTCTCTGTGCAGAACTCTCGAAGTCCCTTCAGATAGGAAGGATGGGGAACCATGACCCCACCTTCAGCCTGAATGGGTTCTAACAGCACAGCTGCCGTTTGGGGAGTTATATTGGCTTTCAGCGCTTCCAGATCATTGAATGGAACATATCGAAATCCAGGAACAAGCGGTCCAAACCCTTCGCGTAATTTTGGCTGGCCGGTTGCAGTGAGACTCGCCAATGTTCGTCCATGAAAGGAATTCACCATGGTCAAAATTTCAAACCGTTCCGGACCAAACGTGTTGTGTGCATATCTCCTGGCTAACTTTATAGCGGCCTCGTTGGCCTCTGTCCCGCTATTACAAAAGAACACTTTGTCCGCAAAGGACAGTTCCACCAGCTTTTGGGCCAGTCTGGTTTGGGGTTCGGTATAAAACAGGTTGGAGGTATGAATGAGTTGCCGGGCTTGTCGCGTGATGGTCTCCACAAGATCCGGTTGGGCATGGCCTAAGATATTGACGGCAATCCCCGCGAGACAATCGAGATATTCCCGGCCTTCTGCATCATACACCAGGCATCCATTTCCTCGAACAAGGGAAATGGGTAGGCGGGTATAGGTGTTCATCAGAAATCTACCCGTATTTTGCTGAAGTTCACTTGTAATCATATTGTCAAAAACCCGCGTGAATGCAGGCGAATCTATCACACGACTTCTTATGTGCGCAATAATGAGTTGTGTGGGCGATTGGCTGGATAACAGAAAAGCAGGAGAGGAGGCTCCGTCCGAGATTCCAATCCAGGTTGGAGGAGCCTCCAAATGCTAAATGTCGTTACGGCTGGTTGGGAGCCTGGCGACGTAGATCATAGGCTAAGCCTAATTTGCTCAATGTCCATATAAGCCACTTGGATGGATCAAAATTATACCAGCGAACTCCGTTCCGATAGTCACTTTGATACATATGATGATAGTTGTGATACCCCTCTCCAAATGTGAGTAATGATATCCACCAACTATCTCGGCTCGAATCAGCCGTCCCATGCGGCTGATCGCCCCAGATATGGCAAATGGAGTTGATGAAGAATGTTGAATTGAGAACAAAGAACGTACGTGCAAGTCCAGCCAGGAGGAAGCACCCGATAGCTCCGATCCACCCGTTGTATAAAAATCCTACGACGAATGGCAGCACAAGTCCAGACAAAAGAATGGGAAGGTAATATTTGTCCTGCCACAATATCAGAGGATCCTGTAGAAGGCGGGTGGCATATTTGGGGTCACGATTGGGATCCTTCCAGAAAATCCAGCCACAATGGCTGTGCCAAAAGCCCAGTGTTGCGTTATAGGGGTCTTCTTTCTGGTCGCACCGGGCATGGTGCCTAATATGGTCGCTGGCCCATTTTAACGCTGAGTTTTCCAACGCCATACCGCCTGCGATTAAGAAGGTGGCTTTAATCCAGTTCGGGCACTTAAAGCTCCGATGGGTAATTAACCGGTGATAGCCCACCGTAATACCTAATCCTGTAAATAGGTAAAGCATGATAAACATGGTCCAGTCTACCCAGGAAAAATCGTAAAAGTAGGCATACAATGGGAGCCCGACGATTGTGGTCAATACTATTGCCCCAAACAGAATCATTGTGGGGTAATCTCGTTGTGGAGTTCCCGCTAGGGAGGGGTCTAACGTTCGTGACATAGCTGTCTAAGTCCTCTTATATCTCTAGTCACCTAAGAGCATGTTCCCCATGCCTGGATGGGAAATTCAACGGTGATAGATTTGTTAGTGAAATAAAACCTTAGGCTTGAATTCTCTTTTACATATACGAAAGTGGGTTGTTGAAACCGACTAACACGGGACTTGATTTTCCCGTGTAAAAGAGTGGTTTGAGAGTTTAATGTACCAATTTAATTGGGGAGAGGCAATACTATAGCAGCAATCAATCTTGATACCATTCATATGAATAGAATACCAGATTGTTTGAAAAAAGCTAGGGGGCCCTCTCAAGCCAAGGCCCCTTAACTATTATTAGCTGTGTTTATTTATGAATTCGCAATCAATTTTATAGAAACATTGTCATCATTTATTATGTGTTCTGTGAAAAGGTCACTGGGAAAAATATCAAAACTTTCCGAGCTATATATTAGTACTTGTAGCTGTCTTCTTTGTACGGTCCGTTGACGGGTACGTGAATATAGTCTGCCTGTGTTTGAGTGAGTTTAGTGATTACCCCTCCAAAACCTCTAACCATATGGGCTGCCACTTCTTCATCCAGATGTTTCGGTAAAACTTGCACTGTAATTGTTCCACCTTTCTGATCGGCGAATTTGCGTTCGTAGAGGTAAATTTGAGCGAGGACTTGATTGGCGAATGAGCCATCCATGATTCGGGAAGGATGTCCGGTGCCATTTCCCAAATTCACCAGGCGCCCTTCAGACAGCAAAATGAGGTGATCATTGCTGCCTTTGTCACGATAGACCGTATGCACCTGAGGCTTTACTTCTTCCCATTGCCAGTTCTTTCGCATAAAGGCAGTATCGATTTCATTGTCGAAGTGTCCGATATTGCAAACGACCGCCCCGGATTTCAAGGATTGCAGGATGGCTGAATCGCAGACATTCAAGTTGCCGGTTGCGGTAACGACTATATCTGTGTTCTGGAGAAGATCGGAGTTGGTGTCTTCGACCTTACCTGTATTGATTCCACCTTTATAGGGAGAGACCACTTCATAACCATCCATGCAGGCTTGCATGGCACAGATGGGATCAATCTCCGAAATTTTGACAATCATGCCTTCTTGTCGAAGTGATTGAGCCGAGCCCTTTCCGACGTCGCCATACCCAATCACGAGGGCCTTTTTCCCTGACAGAAGGTGATCAGTCGCGCGTTTGATCGCGTCATTCAAGCTGTGTCGGCAACCATACTTGTTATCATTTTTTGACTTGGTGATTGAATCATTCACATTAATGGCTGGAACTTTTAGCGTGCCATTTTTTAACATTTCCTGTAGGCGATGAACCCCGGTGGTTGTTTCTTCAGTAATCCCATGAATACGGTTTAACATGGCTGGATATTTTTTGTGGAGCATCATCGTCAAGTCCCCACCGTCATCCAGAACCATATTGGCATCCCACGGTTGGCCATCTTTTAGAATGGTTTGTTCCAGGCACCACTCATATTCTTCTTCTGTTTCACCCTTCCAGGCAAATACAGGAATTCCCTTTGCAGCGATGGCAGCGGCGGCATGATCCTGTGTTGAAAAGATATTACAGGAAGACCAGCGAACTTCAGCTCCCAGTTCGATGAGCGTTTCAATTAACACCCCGGTCTGAATAGTCATGTGAATGCAGCCAAGAATTTTTGCTCCTCTTAATGGTTGGGAGCCATGATACTTCTCTCGAAGGGCCATCAATGCCGGCATTTCTGTCTCGGCAATGCATAATTCTTTTCGTCCCCAATCGGCCAGACGGATATCCGCAACTTTATAGTCAGTTGCTGAAGCTTTAGTAATAGTTGCAGTGCTCATAGAGATTTCTTCCCCTTCTCAGGATGAGTGATTGAAGATGCATGACATAAGAAGGGGGCCTTAAAATCCCCCTTTACTCAAAAGGCTGAGGCGCTTGAAAATTAAAGGCCTGCCCCTTTTCTGAGTGCATTCGCTATGTCGGTTTTTTCCCAGGTGAACCCTGGTTCGTTTCGCCCAAAATGTCCGTATGCTGCAGTTCTTTTGTAAATCGGGCGGCGCAACTTGAGGTGCTCGATGATGCCTCTTGGAGTCAACGGAAAGTGTTTGATGATGAGCTTTTCGATCTGCTCAACGGACGCTTTTTCTGTACCCTTTGTATCAACCAAAACAGAAACTGGTTCTGCAACCCCGATGGCATAAGCCAATTGCACTTCACATTTTTCTGCCAATTGGGCGGCAACGACATTTTTAGCAATATATCGGGCCATGTATGAGGCTGATCGGTCTACCTTGCTGGGGTCTTTTCCGGAAAAAGCTCCTCCTCCGTGACTGCCAACCCCGCCGTAAGTGTCTACGATGATTTTTCGTCCAGTTAGTCCGGTGTCTCCCATGGGGCCACCGGTAACAAATCGTCCAGTGGGATTAATGTGAAATTTAATATTTTTTTGATTGAAAAATTTTTTAGGCATGACGGGAATAATTACTTTTTCCATCACATCTTTTTCGATTTTCTTTGAGGTGACGGCATCGCTGTGTTGGGTGGAAAGGACGATGGTGTCAATGCGAATGGGTTTCCCGTTTTTATATTCGACCGTCACCTGTGACTTTCCGTCAGGCCGAACCCAGGGGAGAATATTCTTTTTTCGAACTTCTGCCAGTTTTCTGGTTAAACGATGCGCCAGGATTATGGGCATTGGCATGAGTTCAGGGGTTTCATTCGAGGCATACCCGAACATTAACCCTTGATCGCCAGCGCCACCTGAATCCACACCCATGGCAATGTCGCCCGATTGGTTATGAATGGCGGTCAATACCGAGCAGGTACTGTAATCAAATCCCCATGTCGCATCGGTATACCCCACCTCACGAATCGTCTCACGAATAATCTCAGGAATTTCTACATACGCCCTGGTGGAAATTTCTCCGGCCACAAAGGCGATGCCTGTAGTTAGAATGGTTTCACAGGCCACCCTGCAGTTCTTGTCTTTTGCAATGATTGCGTCAAGTATACCGTCGGAAATCTGATCGGCAATCTTATCCGGATGCCCTTCCGTAACCGATTCCGAAGTAAAGAGAAAATTGGTTTGTCTCATCAAGAGTTCCCCCTAACCAATTGCTTGAGCCCACATGCCCAGAACGGCATGGTCTCAGTTGGTGAATAAAGCAAAGCACAAAACACTTAATCTAGCGCAATTAAACCTCTATCCGCAATTTTTGGTGTGACTTTAACCGGAAAATTGAGGCTTTCCTGGTTTCGCTCTTTGTTTTCGGCTAAAGATCAGTAAAACATAAAACTCCTATAACGCAAGGTTCTCATACAGGAAAATTAAAAAAGTGAGACGGACTAATGAATGGCGTTCCTCATTTCGTCGATTGATTTGCCTGGAAGTCAGGACGTAAATAATTGCCATCTTTGGCATTCGAAGCTCGTTTTCCGGATGATTAAGTTCTTCGTCGCTTCCTAAAAATGCAGAATATTAATTGGTTCGTTTAAGAAAGCTTGGTAAGCGCCAGCTACTTCTCCATGCGTAACCTAAGGGCTCCGTACCTTAAATGGTGAGTGTTTTGACGTGCTAGCCATGAATTTGTAGTAGAGTGGGGAAACCTAACATGAGTCATTCAATGCATTTGATAAATATAGGATTTTTTATATCTCACTCATGTTAAGGTGGAAATGGGTGTTGGGTTGCGTACCTAGAATTGCCAGTGGTAAGATCCGCTCTTATTTCATGTGAAAAAACATCTGTTTATAAAAATTTCCCGGCGATTGAGACGAGGGCCTGGTGCCGCTTTTTCTATGGCGGAAATCTGTAAGGAGGCTTGTTGATGTACAAAACAATATATGTCCCGGTTGATAATTCAGACCATTCGAATATGGCTGTGGAACTGGGAGTGCAGTTCGCGAAAATTTTCGGATCGAAAATTGTGGGAAGCCATGTATATGCGGCCAAGATGCATGATAAGCGGTTTAAACAAATGGAGGCGGGTCTTCCTGAGGAATATCACGACGAAAAAGAGTTAGATCGCCAGCGCCAAATCCATGATTCCCTTATCACCAGAGGCTTGCAAATAATTACAGATTCGTATTTGGATTTTGTCGACCAGAAATGTGCCGAAGCGAACATTCCTCTGGAGCGACGCTCACTTGAGGGGCGAAACTGGAAAGCCATCGCGGAAGATATCACAAAAAATGGGTATGACTTGACCATTATGGGAGCCTTGGGAGTTGGTGCGGTGAAGGACTCCGTGATCGGGAGCAACACAGAACGAGTGATCCGGCGGATTCGTAATTCAGACATGTTCATTGTAAAAGATACCAAACCCATAAACGGTGGGAAAATAGTAGTAGCTGTAGATGGGAGCCATTATTCCTTTGGCGGTCTGAAGACCGCCCTTGCCCTGGGAAAGGCTCTCAATAAGCCGGTAGAAGCGATTTCAGCATTCGATCCCTATTTTCATTATGCGGCGTTTCACAGTATTTCCGGTGTCTTGAATGAGGAGGCCGGGAAGGTGTTTCGATTTAAGGAGCAGGAAAAGCTCCACGAGGAAGTCATCGACAGCGGACTCGCGAAGATTTACCAGTCTCATCTTGATGTCTCGCGCGATGTCGCACAGGATGAGGGCGAAGATATTAAGACCACTCTACTGGACGGCAAAGCGTTTGAGAAAATCATTCAGTACGTTCGAAAAGAGCAGCCATGGCTGCTTATCGTTGGACGGATTGGGGTGCATAGCGATGATGATATGGATATTGGCAGCAATGCCGAAAATCTTTTGCGTTCGGCTCCTTGTAATATATTAATATCCAATAAAAAGTTTGTTCCTCCGATAGACACACAGGCCGAATACACTATTGCCTGGACAGAAGAAGCCTTAAGACGGATGGAGAAGATACCGGTCTTTGCGCGGGGGGTGGCCAAGACTGCGATACATCGATATGCCATCGAAAAGGGTCATACCATCATCAGTAATTCAGTCATTGATGATGCGGTTGGGGATATTTTACCCAAGGGTGCGATGGACGCTATGAAAACGCTAGGTGGTACTCTCGATGCGGCCGGAGTCGATCGGAATACTATGCAGGCAGGCAATGAAGTGGCGCAGGACCTAATGGGTTCAACATTGAGCGGTATGATGTCCCAGGTGGTGGAGGAAATACCGGCGGAGGCTTCTGAGCCAATGAGCGCAGGAAATAAATCGTATCTGGCTCGAATGTCGAGAGACTATTACGTCTGTGGTGGCTGTGGGTATATTGGGAAAGGCGACCATCCGGTGATGTGCCCTGTTTGTGGTTTGGATGGAGCGCAATTTAAACAAGTCGATAAATCTATTTTTGATGCGGCGGCTAAAGCTGAAGGTGGCTTGGAAACACAAGTGGCATATGACGATATCCCTATGCAGTGGACGAAAGATGCTCGTGAAGCAATTCGAGCCGTTCCCGCTGGGTTCCAACGCCGACGTGCAAAAGCGAAAATCGAAAAAACTGCCAGGAAACTTGGAATGACCACGATTACATTGGAATATTCAGGCGCGATGATTCAGGAAGCGGCAAGCGAAGACTACACACCAATTTTCGCCAATAAAACGGCTGGGGAGACAGCAACTATGGTCCCTGAATCTAATAAGGAAACTACTGGCGACACTAATGGAGCCGACCCGTATTTGTGGGAGCCGGATGCCCTCCAACGATTAGAAAGAGCTCCTGCTGGATTTATGCGGGATTGTACTAAAGCGTTAATCATTAAGCATGCTGAAAAAATTGGGACCACCACTATAACTCTGGATGTGGCGAACCAGGGCATTGAACAAGCTAAAACGACCATGGAAGAAGCCATGAAAACTGGAAATGTCAAGGACATCGTGGCCAAGTTAACCGGCGCGGGGGCTCCCTCTGAGGCTCAATCTGGAGCCGGCCACAATGGGTAAGTCACTCCCTGTCATTAGTTCATTCCTCAATACGCTGAGCTCGTTAGGGTCCAGCGCAGTAACAAAGTTTGAAAATTTTCGTCCAGATTCAGGAGGGCCTGGAGACGGCCGAACTGTGGATGATTTTAAGCCCTACCTGGTGGCTCTCAATTTAACCAAGCGATGCAATCTCAAGTGCGAACATTGTTACCTGGATGCCACGACAAAAATGGGTGGTGGGCATGATGAATTGACGACAGAAGAATGTTTCCGTCTTATTGATCAGATTGCCCAGGTCAATGCCGGTAGCCTTCTTGTGATTACCGGAGGAGAGCCATTGGTCCGTCCAGATATTCTGGAAATCGCTCGTCACGCAGTCGAGCAGCGATTTATGGTCGTATTCGGCACGAATGGAATGCTAATTGACGACAAGATGGCGAAAGCCATGGTAGACATTGGTGTGATGGGTGTAGGAATTAGTATTGATTCCCTGGATGCAGCAACACACAATGCGTTTAGAGGTTTACCTGGTGCGTGGGAAGGGGCTATGGCTGGTATTGAAGCCTGCAAACGAAATGGCCTTCAATTCCAAGTACATTTCAGTGCACAGCCCATGAACTACAAAGAATTGCCAGCCGTCATCGATTGGTCACACGATTTGGGGGCCAAAGTCTTAAATGTCTTTTTCATGGTGTGCACAGGACGAGGTGAAGAGCTCACTGACATCACTCCTTCACAATATGAAGAGGTCTTGAGCAATTTGGTGGAGAGCCAAGATAAATACCAGGACATGTTGGTTCGGGCACGTTGTGCACCACATTTTAAACGCCTGGCCTATGAAAAGGACCCAAATTCTCCCATCACCAAAGCACAAGGATACATGGGAGGAGGATGTCTGGCAGGGACTAACTATGCGCGGGTGACGCCCAACGGTGACCTCACCCCTTGCCCATATATGCCCTTGTCCGCAGGAAACATTCGCCAGACCAGCTTTGTCGATTTATGGGAAAATTCGGAAGTTTTCAATTCATTTCGTTATCCACACCTTAAGGGCAAATGTGGAGATTGCGAATACAGTGAAATTTGCGGAGGGTGTCGTGCTCGTCCCTACGTGGACCACGGTGATGCGATGGATGAGGACGAATGGTGTCTATACACTCCCAAAGGAGGAGAGAAAATAAAAGTGGCTTTCAATGTGCCGGAAGTTTCGTCTGTGGAATGGGAAGCTGCCGCGGAAGAACGGCTCAGTCGCATCCCCTACTTTTTACGGGCGATGGTTAAAAAAGGCGTCGAGCGTCATGCCGCCGAACAAGGCCTTCCAACTGTGACGATTGAATTAATGGAAGAACTTCGGAAGCGTCGGTTCGGGAATGAAAAACCTGTGTTTAAGTTCTGATGGAATCCCTCCTCGGAGTTCTCACCGACCTTAATCAGATAATTCCCATTCTGGTGCATTGGTTGCATCTTATGTCTGCCGTGGTGTGGATTGGAGGTCTGGCTTTTCTTGTGATGGCTGTGACGCCCAGTCTCAAAACTGCTGTCCCGAAACAATTTATCCGACCAATATCTGAAACCTTCTATCGGCAATATAAACGGGTGGTCGGGATTCTTTTGGTGGTCATCCTTTTCACTGGAGGAGTCAATCTCCATTATGTGAGTGAGGGGATGGTCATGCAGTCTGGGGAAAACGTCGCCTATCATGCAAAATACCTCACGGTTTTTTTCATCAAATTGGCGTTGGTGCTAGGAATTCTGACCATTTTTCTGTACACCATAATATTTAAAAATGAACCTACAGGCGGTGAGACAAGCGAGGAATTGGAAGAGATGGCCATAGAGCCGGTTCCATTTCAGCGTGTAGCATTGTGGATGGGAGTATTTATCATTCTTTGTGCAGCAGCGATGAAACATCTCCATGTGTAACTCACTGTTTTAATCGACTGTCCCAGCCTTTTCCTCTGCCTCAATCTCTGAGTCCTTTCAAAAATTGAATTCACCGTTGTGGATGGCTGGTGGATTACAAAAAATATCTAACATTTTCGCATACCCGTCATAGTTGTTACCCGATTGCTAAATGATTCGCATGGATTCATTTCTCATAAACCAATCGAACTCCAGGAAAGATTCTTCTCGATAATTTTCCTTGTGGCTAAGCTCAATTCGGTGTCTTCATAAAGGTTTATCCGCCGATAGTTGACTGGGGGGCTTTATCCAGGCTATCACTTGACGGGCTCTTTCGATTAATTGTCTTGTTGATCTGGTAGACGACCTGACGTCCCAAAACGAATTTTCCTACCAGCTTGATCACCCTTAGCCGATAATTTGCTGTCCAATGACTCGATTTACCCGTTCTCGCACCCCTCGCTCCCGCATCAAACCATCTCTTGAATCGGCACCCGGTCCGTCGGACTTGCCTGTCGAAGTTTCTCTAGACCCCAACCCCTATAAACCATTGGTGGCCCTTGTGGGACGACCAAATGTAGGAAAATCCACGCTGTTCAATAGGATTGTCGGCCACCGTACGGCAATTGTCGATGATGTTTCCGGAGTCACTCGGGATAGAAACACCGCAGAGTGCGATTATCAGAATCGGATATTCACGTTGGTCGACACCGGTGGACTGGATCTGACCACCAACGATGTCATTGTGGAGCAGATTAAATTTCAAACCCAAGCGGCTATTGAAGAAGCGGATATCATCATTGCTGTCATGGATGGCCGGGTGGGGTTGTCTCCGTTGGATGCCGATCTTGTTAAACTGTTGCGACCGGTGAAAAAGCCGGTTTTTCTGGCGATCAACAAAATTGATACTCCTCAGGCTGAACCGCTCTTGGCCGATTTCTACAAATTAGGGATACAGACGATTTTTCCTATTTCGGCTGAGGGAGGATTAGGGGTGGATGAACTACTTGAAGCCCTTTTGCCCTATCTTCCTCATGCTACGGAGAATGAGGTCCAACAAGAGACACCAAGAATCGCGGTAGTGGGCCGACCCAATGTGGGGAAATCGACCTTGGTCAATGCCATTCTCGGTGAACGACGTCTCATTGTTAGTGATATTCCAGGAACGACACGAGATCCGATTGATTCAATGGTCAGTCTTCATGGACGACAGTATATCTTTACAGATACGGCAGGTCTCCGGCGAAGGGGGCGAATTGAGCGTGGGATTGAAGGCTATAGTGTCGTGCGAGCCATTCGAGCGTTGGGACGATCTGATGTTGCCGTGCTGGTTTTGGATGGGGTGGAAGGAGTCACAGAACAAGATACGAAAATTGCTGGCTTAATCAGTAAACAAGGGCGAGGTTGTATCATTCTTGTGAATAAATGGGACATGCGGGAAGGGGATCGTGAGGCATACCCTACCTACAATCTTGAATTAGCTCGGCGATTTCCCTTTTTTACCTATGTGCCGGTCGTCTTTGGTGCCGCAATTCAACCGGAAACGCTCACGCGGCTTTTTCCTAAAATTGATCAGATTGTGGCCGATTTTTCCAAACGCATTCAAACCCGTAAGCTGAATCTATATGTTCAGGAACTCCTGGAAAAAAATCCCATGACGTTGGTCAGAGGCAATCCGAAAAAATCCGTATTTATTACTCAGGTGGCGACCAAACCGCCTACCTTTGCGCTATTTGTCAAATCTGCACCAAAAGTCCCAGCCTCCTACCTCCGTTATCTGGAAAACTCCATCAGGACGGAATATGGTTTTGAGGGAATTCCGCTCCGGATATTGTTGCGCAGTCAGTAAAGAGTTTTGCAACTGCCACGGATCCCCATCTAAAATATTGCTTGATGGGCGATTTCTTGGAGATACGCCATTCACGCAGTACAATTAAAGGCATGAATCGACTGGTATGGATGGGTGTCCTGGTTCTACTGAACGGCCTGCTCATCTCAGGCATAGGCTTGTCCTATGCGTTAGAGACTTTTGGTGCGCAATCAGGAGGGGAGCAGGGGCGAGAGCTCTATCGTATTCATTGTCTGGAATGTCATGGGGCGGAAGGACGGGGGGATGGGCCACGGGCCGTCTTGTTGGCCCCTCGCCCAGGAAATTTAGTTTCAGCAGCCACCTCAGCCAAAACTGATGCAGAGCTCCTCGAGATTATTGCTGAGGGAGTTCCCCGGACAGCCATGAGTGGCTGGAGTCATCAATTGTCGGCCGATGAGCGGCGCGATATTCTCGCCTTTATCCGAACCCTCGTGCATTTTCAAGACCTACCTTCAGCTCAGGTTCCTTCTTCTGGACCTTAGCCTGTAATTGGCTTGGATCGGGTTTTGGGTTTTTCTAATCGCATCCGACTCAAGTGATCGAAGTAATGGACGAAGGCTTGTATCCCCCCTGAAGCTTGTCTCCAATCGAAATATTCATTCGGTGCATGATACCCATGTTCAGGCAGACTGAGTCCCATAAACAGAATCGGGACCTTCCAGGCACGTTGTAACACCGCAATAGCCCCGATGGATCCACCTTCCCGTACAAACACCGGGCGGCGTCCAAAGGCCTGGGCTACTGCTTCCTGTAATGCCTCCGCATACGGGCCATCGGAAATTCCACGATAGGGTTCCAGTTCTCCATCATTAATCACCTCAATATCAGGATTGCGAGTACGGAGGTGTTTTTTCAAGAGTCGGAAAATTTTTGCAGGATGTTGGTTGGGAACTAATCGCATACTCACTTTGAGTTCACCCCAGGCCGGCACAACGGTTTTGACGCCTGGGCCCATATGGCCACCGGCTAACCCATGAACTTCAAATGTGGGAGAGGCCCAGATTCGTTTGAGTAAATCCTGAGGATCGGATGTTCGCAGCGATCGCAGTTGATAGGCTTCTTTAAAAAGCCGGACCTGAAATCCTGATGCCAGAAAGTTTTTGAGTTCGGTTCGGGTGGGCGGGACGACATCATCGTAGAATCCTGGTATTTTCACGCGCCCGGTTTTCGCGTCTAAGCAGGAATAGGCGGCTTCACATAATTCGGCCAAGGGGTTGCGGGCCCCGCCGCCCGTGAGACCGGAATGAATATCGGTTTCCCCTGTGCGAAGCAGCAACTTGGCGACTAACAAACCGCGAAGCCCACAGGAGAGAGCCGGCCGATCCTTGGCTACCCAAATCGTATCAGACACCAGAACCGAATCGGACGCAGGGACCGCTTTACGGTTCTGAAGGACCTCTGAAAAATTCGGGCTGGCAATTTCTTCTTCCAATTCCCAGAGGACACGAATGTTCAGGGGGATGCCGGCTTCTCTTGCAAATTTTGCAGCAAAGAGGGCGGCTAACGCCGGGCCTTTATCGTCCGTCGCTCCACGTCCACAGTACCGATCACCATCTTTATGAAAGGCAAAGGGAGGCTGCCGCCATTCGGGTTCCTGAGCAGGCTGGACGTCTAAATGATTGTAAATGGTCAGGCTGGGGTATTGGCGCCCGGCCATCCATTCTCCGGACACGCTGGGGAAACCACTGGTGTTCACAATAGAGGCCTTGGCTCCAAATTGTTCCAGATACTGAAGGGCCAACTGCGCCATCCTGTGCATATCAGAGGCATGTTCAGGGTCTGAACTCACGGATGGCACTTCAACCATTTGACCCAGGAGGTCTTCAAAGCTGGCGCGGTGATCTTGAATGTAGGTGCGTAATTGGGATTGATAGTCACTCATGAGATCACGATTCCTTTTCGTGGTCGGGATGGGAATTCCAGCACGGAAAAGATGGTGGAGCATACGGATGATGTTCAGTGATCAACCAGGGCATAGCCAAGGCTAACATGTCTGTCAGCCAACAGAAAACGGCACGGGGGCGAAAGTCACAATGAAAATAGCCAAGGCCGCCCAAGCCACCCATCGGCGGTGTTTGCCCAAAACGATGTCAGGGTCAATGACCGGGGGGTGGCCAATCCCGACAAGGCTAGCCAGCCCAACCCAGAGAATCCATCCAGGCCAACCCGTGAGTCCCAAATAAATAAGGATGGGAATCGTTCCCAAGGCCAGTGAGCGTTGCCGACGGCCTAACACCGCAAATGCCACATGGCCTCCGTCCAATTGACCCAAAGGCAGTAAATTAATTGCGGTGACGAAAAATCCGAACCATGCGGCGAAGGCAATGGGATGGAGTACAATATCGTGCGTAGGTGGAATCGGCCCAAACATGAGCCAGCCAAACCATTGCAGGAGGAGTGGTTCGCCCAATTGTAAGCCGTACGTCTGTGATCGTGGGACGATATGGGAAAGGGAGAGTCCGATTATAATAGCCACGACTGCTGCGATAAAACCGGCAATGGGACCCGCAACGCCAATATCAAAAAGCGCCCGCCGATTCATAATGGCCGATCGCATGCGAATCACGGCCCCAAAAGTACCGATGAAGTGTGGAGGACCAGGGATGAACAGCGGTAAGGACGCAGGCACACGATGAATGCGAGAGAGGAGGTAATGCCCGAATTCATGGGTGACGAGGATACCTAAAAGAGTTGCGGCAAAGGGAATTCCATTGACTAAAGAGCTAGGATAGCGCATTAAAAAATCCCAGGCCCCATTGACGGGTTTCGTATTCACTTGAAATGCTCCTGCCCAGAGTGTGGTAAATACAGTGAGCCCGAAGAGCAAAATAGGAAGCCCCCATCGAGAAAAGGCGCTGGGAGTTGGAGGAGGGAATTCGTCCACCTCATCTCCAGTTTCAAGTAGTTCAGGTTCAAGTGATCGCCAATGATCCATTCCGCGGGAGGATGTTTGGGTTGTGTGGTCTTGACGTATGTCGTTTGTGGAGATAGCCCTGATTAGGGGCGGAGGAGAAGGTGGGTTGGTCCGGGGCAGTGGATCGGTGGGGGCAATTGGATTCAACAGAGAAGGTGGGGGAGTGGGTTTATTCTCTGAAGGAGTGGAAGGTTCAGGCGATTCGTGATCCATTAACAGGTCCTTATTAAATGCCAAGCCAGTAAATGGTCTGACATGCAATATCAGGCAAATGGATTGTGCGCTTGTTCCTCAGTCACTGTTGTGGAGGGACCATGGCCAGGAAACAAGGCGGTGTCTTTTGGTAAGTGTAACAGGGTATGGCGAACGGATTGCAAATGCTGTGGATACAGTGAAAAAGGGTTGGAACGCCCCACCGAACCGGAAAAGAGCGTATCCCCTACAAAACACAGGGTTTGGCCTTTGAGCGATAAGAGGTAGCAATATCCTCCAGGGGTATGGCCTGGGGTAGCCAAACATTCAACCGTCAACTCTCCCAGGGCAATTACCTGATGGTCGGCTGGTATTTTTATGGAGGCGTCAGGTGGTCTCCATGGGAGCAGATCGAAATCTCCATTACCCAGATAGACCGGCACTGGCCATCGAGACAGAATCTCTTCCAGCCCTCCCGCATGGTCCGTGTGCCCATGGGTAAGGCAAACCCCGATCAAGGTCAAATCACGCCGGGAGATGCTCGCAAGCATCTGCTTGGCATTGTACCCTGTATCAATCATGAGGGCCTGTTTGGTGGCTGGATCAGTTAACAGATAACCTTTGACCTCATACCCGCCAATATCGCCTTTAATGGTCTCCACAAGATCGTGTGCCGTCGTCCATTCCGGCTGAGGCTGAGGTAACCATCCGTCCAGAGTCAGGCTTACCAGGGGGCCAACACGCAGGTGTAAGGCCTGGCTAATTCCTTGAATTTCGCCTTTGGTCGGAATTCGATGGCCTTTCTCAAGGTGCTCCACCTCGACCTGCTCCATTTTCGCCAATTCCGCCAGGGACTCAATTCCCAGCCCTTGTCCAAAGCGCGCTTTTTTAATGATATCGCAAAATTCGTCCTCTAAGGTCATTTGCACACTCATAATTAGAATTGGCCATAGTGGTGGAAAAGGAATGTCTTGTCCACCTGCTTCATCTAAGCAAAAAGGTGGGGGCTGAGGAAAGGGGTATCTGCCTATTTCCGATTTCTGGCATATGAATAATTCGATCTGGTCTTGTGAAAAGGGGGTATTTTGCGACGAAGAATGAAATAGCGCTCCATATTAGGCACTTCTCCAAGATGGAGAGTTTTTGTGTGGCAACACCTCCACGAGTCAAGATGATTTCCAAATATCCATGTGTAAATGCATCTTAAGTGGGTATGAATTCTTCCTTGACTTTAATATGGGAATACGCTACTTAAATAAAAACAATTATCTGGGATTTAGTTTACAATCCAATAACTTTAATGGGAGGCAGGAAATGAAAAATTTGCTAATGGCTGGTTTCTTAGGATTTTGTTTACTCAATTTGACCGGATGTATGGGTGTAGCCTCACCCGTTGCAGGATGGGCGTATACTGAAGCCAAATTCGGCAACCAAGTTACTGATGGTCCTGCTGGGACTAAAACTGGAACAGCCTGTGCAACATCAATTCTTGCAATGGTTGCGACAGGTGATGCTAGCCAGGAAAAGGCCATGGCGAATGGTGGAATAACTCAGATTACCTACGTTGATCATTCCGCAAAAAATATTCTTGGAATCTGGGGTGAGTGGTGTACTATCGTGCATGGTTCGTAATCGGTTAGTAAGTTTATTTCTTTGGGGGGATTGTCCTAAGGATACTTTAGGACGATCCCCCTTTTTTTTTCGTGAAAAAGTATTCCAAACCCTTGGCCCTCGAATTGTGATTGTAATTGTAACCGCTGAGGCCTGTCTCTTGAATTATGAAATACAGGTCTCCATGGTCAGAAAGGCTATTTCCAGTACAGGGGAAAGGACTTTTTTAAATTAAGATTCCGGTGGCCAAAACACGGGATATTAGAAAAGATCTAACTGACGAAGTTTCTCTTTCGGTCTGCCGTGCTTTTGGAGATCTGGTGGACAACCTGCGAATTCTCTTCCCCACTGACTACACCTAATAGCCATAGGAATCCCGTCCTCAATCTTTTTGAAAGCCATTTTCCCACGAAACACAGCTTGTTTCCCGATACTCTTGAAGATGCCCACCATTAGCCAAGGCAAAACTTTCGGATTGGCCGAACGCATTAAGGATTTACACCCCCGATCACCCCCCCGGGCATTTAGACTCCAGGTCGTAGTCTTTGCCAATGCTGAACGTTGCCTCCGCCATGGTCCCAACCACATCTTCATCCAACAAGGCGATTGGGGGTTGTACATTTTGTCCGACGAGTTTGATGGCCAAATAGACTAAGAATGCAAGTGGCCAGTTTCATTGACCAGAAAATTGTCTTGACATTGTAGGCAAGAGCACCTGGAATAACATTTCCGGCGCTCTAAATGTTTTCTGATTTAGGACTTCCTTGGAGAGGGAATTGTATTTTTCCATAAAATTCGTGGTGCTCCTTACCTGGGTTATGGCCATTTCATTCCCCTGTCGTTTAGAGGCTTTGGATGACATTGAGATTTATCTGGCAGGCTATGGTGTGGGCTCACAACCCTTCAATAAGGGAGTTTCGTTTAAAGGGCGAGTGGTTTCAGGCGAGAAGGTGAATGGAGGTCCTGGTTTGGGATTTAAGGTAGGGTTATTCCCTCATTTTGCCGGTGGCTATCTTGGCCTTGAATTGGAATCGTTTGGAAATACTAATTCAATCCATTTTCCCATAGTCAATAGTTTGGGGACGACAAAAGGTGAGAGCAGCCTTATCACCTACCAATCGATGGTCAATCTTATTGCGCGGTATCCAGGGGCTATGTTCAGACCGTATGCGGGCATAGGAGGCGGGCTTTCAAATGGACTATTGAGAAATGCCGATATTCCTGGCAGAAACGATAAAAGTCTTGAAACAGGAACGGCTCCTGGATATCAGTTTTTGGGAGGCATGCAACTAGTTATTACTAAAAGGTGGTTTGTATTTGGGGAATACAAGTACTTCTCTGCGAATTACCATTGGAAGGACCTTTCCTTAAATTTCAGGAGTGAATATTTTTTGGGGGGCATTGGTTTTTTGTTTTAGTCTTGGGCTTTATGTTTTTGTTATGTGTTTGAGAAGTAAGGGTTGGGCTTCCCTGGTCTCTTGGAGAGTTAGAAATACCCGTGAAAAACAGCAAGGACTTCATTGTCATGTTCATGGTGGGTGAAGGTGGCGCGTACCGCAAAGTTTTTGGCAAATGTCCATCGTTGTCCAACAGAAATAGGGAGGTCATGCGATCGATCTCCAAGGGGGTAATACAAATATCCTGCTGACATGAGCCATTTCCAGTTCGGAGTGATGGTGGCCATCACGCCGCCGGATACTCCTCCCCCCACCCGGTGATTTTCTTTGTACCCGCCACTGATGTTGGCATCCATCTCCCCAAAAAGAAAAAAGACTTCCCGTTGAAATAAATGAGTTTCCAGGGCTCCACCTATTCCTGCATTGGCATTCCCATTGGAACAGAGGTCGCAAGTCGATGTCTTGACGGTGTTCATTCCAATATTGATTTTCCATGATGGTGAAGTAAACAACGAATCAATGGGAGCCAAAGAGAGAATATTGGCAAAGGTGAATCGTTCCACTCGAAATTGGTTTTGGGGCTGATAATGCCTCAGCCGCAAGTCAAGTAATTCTATTTGGGCATCCTGGGTGTATCCTGGGTCAGGGTCCAGGAGATCGTGATAGGCGCCTCGGAAGTTGATTTCTTCGAATATTTTATGGTTTCTCCATCCGACTCCACCTCCGACTCTGATCGTTTGGTGTCCGTGTTCGGGAGAAAGGGAAAATGGTTCCACCGGAAAGGGGACGGATGGGATGGGAATGTGACTGCGTGCCACGAGGATAGATCGATTTTTGGTCTTATAGTTTGCAACGTTGTCTTGATCGGTTACCCCTTTATAGCGCAAGACGTCTGAAGCAAAATCCAGAAGGAATGTTTTCCGGATTTGTGGTAATTGAAGAAATTCGATTTGGCTTATCATCTGAGGATCCTGAACGAGTTTTCGGGCCAGGGAGGCTTCTTCTTTTGTTAATGCTTCTCTCTTGCGCTTGAGGAGAGTACTACGGGCGGGACGATAAGAAATGTTCTGAACCAATCCTTTCTGTCGAGCAAGAAGGCGAATGGTATCGGCAGGAATCGTCGCAAAGTGAAAATGGTCGGTCAGATGGAGATTGGGATCGGCCACTTCCAAGAGTGAGAGAATGTGGTATGCACAATTTTCTTTAAAGAAGTAATAGTAAAAATAGGCATTCCCTAATTCCCACACATGCATCAACAGCCGATGAATCTGATCGGGAGAAAAATTCAAGCGATATTCCCAGATGTCTCGATTCTCAATGTCTCCGTATTCTTTGACTTTCATATAATAGGGAATAGTCGAAAAAAAACCTTTGTATCCTCCAAATATTCCTTTATAAGCGTATTCAATTCCAGGATTGGGCGGCACCTTTGCCGCATAGTTGATCGTATAGGCGAGAATCCGTGTTTGTTCTGTTTGGCTTTTTGGATCAACTCGGAGGAAAGTGTGCCCAAACATGGAAGCTGGGTTCCCCATAAAAGCTGAGGGAAAAATCATGGAAATAAATTCGGCATCAAATTCATCATACCAATGATGAAACCGTTCACACGCGTGAGAAGGGAGTTTGGTCTCTTCAAATTTTAATTTCTCTTTCAGCCAATGATAGCGGGCGACAAAGGCGCACTGGGCAGGTTGTTGTGACCGACCGACCAATTCATCAGAAAAAAAGAAGGAAAGTGTTGCCCGTAATTCAGCCTCAGGATCTTCTTTTCCATTTTCTGCTAGGAAGAACCCTGGATCGTCCACTTCGCTGGTGTGACCACCAAAGAGGCTTGGCTGGTAATGAAGTAAAAGGTGCCAGTAGCGTTGCTCATGGAGCTTGTCCCTTGTAGCTTGCTCATTCAATTTTTGAAGATATAGTGGGGTTGCCCCTTGAATGGGGGCGACAAAAAAATAGAAAGAAAATAGCCAAAGGCCAATAAGAAGGCGTATTACCACATGCGGGGAGAGAAAAGTGAGAGACGAAAAGGCTCCGCCTCTAAGAGCCGGAGCCTTTCGGAACTTACTTGTTGTTTGTGGATTGGGCTAAAATAATGTGGCCCTGCATCGCGTTATTTATAGCTTTCACAACGGCTTTGGGTGAACTTTCTCCGTCTTGCACCAGAGTCGAATATTTCTCTTGCGTCATTGAAAAAAACTCTGGGTGCTGTTCTTGAGGTATCCCCATCAATGTGGCTAGGGATGTCAAATGTTCACCTTGGCCTTGCGCCATTTCTTGGGATAGGTTGTCGAAATTCAGAGCTGTAAACACATTGACTTTTTCGGATGCAAAAATTTTCCCATCATTGGTGCAGCCGGAAGTGCCTGAACTGATTGCAAAAGTTTGAAAGCCGGTACCATTGGTGGTGGCCATCAGGACCTGGCCACCAATGCTTTCCTTTTGGCTGGAATCTTCCCACGCGAGTTTCCCTAATCCGCAACCTGGACCATTGTTTGGCGGATTTCCTAACGCCATGCCTGACATTCCCATGACCAGAAAAAATGTTGACACCAATGCCCATGGTTTTTTTGCCATGCTTTCCTCCTAGTTTGGTAGTGAAAGATAAAGGATTAGATTTACGACCCGTGAACATGATTATAACAAAAGAAAGGCTATTAGAAAGTCAAAATTTACACATGCATGTTGACCACCTATGGTGGCTGACCGGAGGCACGGTGGATAGTGTATTTTATTCAGGCTTTATGAGGCCGAATATTCCCTATTTGCCAACGCAGGAGTATTTCGTGATACGTGGGCAGGAGAGTACTTGCTGGTTGTGGATAGAGAAGGAATCTGAGAAAGATGTAGATTCGGCCATTTCTCAAGGAGTTGCCTGAGCGTTCGATGGCCTTCTTCGTATCCAGGATGGATGGTGATGATTTCTTTCATGGTAACCAAAGCTTGTGGGAGTTGTCCGGTCTCGATCAATAATGCTGCCAACCGTAATCTTCCTTCCAGAGTTGCGGGATTCTTATTGATCAGGGTTTGCATCGTCTGAATTCCCTCCTGATAGTTGCCTGCATATGCGCAATGGTCGGCATAAATGCCATAAAGATGGTTATCCAATTCAGAGACAAGGTGCGGTTGTTCCAATTCGTCCCAGTCCATTGAGACAGCGGGGCCTATCGAACCGACCTTTTGTGCCAACCGGAAACGGTGACTATGCGGATCAGACATCTCTGTAAATTCGGGATTGGATGATGGGTGTTGAATGAAGCCTAAGCCGTTCCGCCGAAGGCTTTCTTCGATTTCCTGATGGGAATACGACCGGATCCCAATGGTGTCCTCGAGAGGAACATCAAGATAATGGCCTATGGGCAGTTGAAAGACCAGATAGCCATGAGGTGTCAAGACGCGGTGGATTTCTCCCAGGTAACATTCAAACACAGTACGGGGCATATGCTGAAATGTGACATAGGAATAGACCAGATCAAAGGAGGAGTGAGGAAATTCTCGAAGATCCACCCCAGAGGTTTCATAGGTGTGAACATGGTGATCGTCGGCTAACCATTGTTTGCTCTGGGCAATCATTGCGGAGGAGACATCGACTCCGACTAAATAATCAAAATGGGAGGCGAGGGCTTTAAGGACTCTGCCAATGCCGCATCCGATGTCCAGGACTTTCCACGACGGTAAGGGAGGAACAGGAATGGTTGCCAACAGAGCCTGCGCAGTGCCTTTTCCCGATTGAGCGAATTTTTCTTCTGTGTGGTAATCCTCGGTGGCAATCCAAAATCTGGCATGGTGTTGGGCCCGTTCGTCCCAGTCATGTTTCATTTTTTCCACAATGTTCATACGTTTCCGGATCTCCATCCGTTCGAGATATTAACCGTGGGCCAATGTTTGATGTTGTTTCCATATATTTGCGTGTGCTTGGTTATCATTTTATATCCCTATTTGGCTCTGCCTTGTTAAGATTAAGTCCTCAATGCTTTGTCTTGAACCATACGATTGAGCAAGTCCGTTGCCAACTTCGTTGGTATTGGTACCCTGAGCATATTGGGATCACAATTTTCAGGATAGGCTTGTGAAAAATGTTTATAAGAAAGCGAAGAAGTTTATTCAATGTGGAGAAGACAATGGGCAAGAGATTCTTGGAAGTGGAAAGGTATGCCCAGCTTTAAGATCGAGTGATTAAACTAATGTACTTATAAACGAATAGATCAATTTGAGAGGGAAAAACATTATTTGGTTTTTCAGAGGGAGAGCTCTCTTCGTTGGTCTTCCGTTGCAGTTCCTGGCGGGCTGCTGCTCCAAAGGCATTGGCTGACAAGGCCACCGCCCGGGCTTTTTGTAAGGTGGCTTGTGGATTACCTGGGACAGGAGAAGAAATTGTCAATACTGACTTCACCTCCAACAGCAGAGAGTTTTCCATCAAACTTCGTGGAAAGAAAAAAATCGCCCCATTTGGTTAGGACTCCGGTTGATGCTAGGTGCGACTGCTCGTGATTTCCGAATCCACTGTCGCGACTCTGAGGTTCCACGATATCTATCTTTTAAATAGAGGAAGTTTCTTATGATTGGTTGTCTTAGTCCGTCAGAATGTCTCTGAAGGCCTAATGGAGAAGTATAAGGGTGAGGGTGAAGAGGATATTTTTTGGAAAATCCTGAATTCATCAGCTTCAGACTTCTTGGATATAAATTAACGCTTTTTTTGGCCAACCGGAATGGACAAATCATGGGAGTATCTCTTCTGAAAGATTCTATCTGGAGGAGGCTCAGAAACGATAAAATCAGAAAAATGTCTTGGATGTATTACCCTTGAAACGGTAGTCGTGCAATCCATACATGGTCAGGATTTTGAAGCATGAACGGGTCGAGGCCATTCAGCCACCCTTTTAGGTTTCATTGGGAAAACAAATGAAATACCTATTGAGAAATATATGAATTTCAATACAGATTCGTTGGCTCACAAAATAATGGTTTTGTCGGCATGAATGTCTGGTAGTCGACTTGACTGTCCCAGTCCGCATTATGTTCCCCTGCCAGCAGTTCCTCTCTCGACTGCTTTGTTGTCCTGGGATTGAAGAATTCTGATTAACAGTGCCGGCGCAATTGTTTGGTAATCTTCTTTGTGTCCAAAGCAGGCTTGGCGGGCCATAGAGTCAGAGAAGCAAGGAAGATACTTAAAAAGACCAGTAGTAGAAGTGTGGTGGTGGTGTCTGGTCGCTGGATCTGGTCAAAATATAAGGTTTGCGCATTCGCCAGAATTTTGTCTGCAGCAGATACGCCTCCAAATAGTACCATGGTCATGAGGGAACCAATAATCATTCCTCCGAATATTTTCAGCATGAGAGAACTCCTTTTCTTAAAGAGAAAGTTTAACGAGAATTTTTTCGATTTCTTCGGCCGAACACTTCCCAATATGGCAAAAGGATTTTTGTAGAGTGGTAGTAGATCCATCACTTTAGTGAAGACATATCGAGAAAAAGGTTAATGAAGAAATACCGCTAATGGATTAGCAGATGAGCACATAGTAGGAAAAGTTAGGGATACGGAAGAGTTTTTATAGGAGGATTTGAGAGGAACGCTGTTGAAGGAGAGGACCAGGAGGTCTAAGAACAGGCTTATTGGTCCAATGCAAGCTGAACCATGGAAAGGAATTGGCTAAAGTTGCAGGGTTTATCCAGGATAGCAAAAACTCCTGCCTGACGCGCACGCTGTTTATCCTGGTCGTCGAGATGCCCACTAAGTAAGATGACGGGGATTTGGATGGGATCGTTCGCTTGCAATTTGATTTGATCAATAAAATCCAGGCCTGCCAGAACCGGCATTTGATTGTCGGAGATAATCAGGTCTGCCCGGTTGTTGGATAGCCAAGCGATGGCTTCTGATCCATTTCCTACCTCAATACATTCTAATTTCTGAGATTCCAGGACTAAGCGTAGGGCCTCACGAGCATTGAGATCATCATCTACTAAAAGAACTTTTTTCATGTTCTCGTTCGCTTGTTCAATCGATTCCTAACACATGAACGATTTCCCCTCATTTTAAATGATCAGAACGACACCTTGTCCACCCCCCTAAGAGACTAGCCGTTCTCTTTCCAACGAAAGCTCCAGAATATATCCTCCCCAGGATTTTTATAAAATCAAATTTTGGATTATTCGTTATTGAGAAGAAAGCGGGACGGCTGTATATCCCTTTGTCTCCATACACCCTTCTAGGGAATAAACTTCTTTGGTCCTTTGAGTGGTTCCTGTTGAAAACAAGGCTTCTTCGCAATCAGCTTTATCCTTGGAAAAGGTTGCCTGCGAGGTACCGGGCTTAAACCATTTCACCGGTGCGGAAGCGCAACTCAGATTTGTCAGAATTGCCAGAAGGCCTACGATCACATCGATTTTTATTTTCTTCATTTTTTCCTCATGGAGAAAAAGAAGGCGAATTGTAATGATTTTGTCTCGAGTATTCAATCAAACGCATGGTACATGGAAAAATTTTGATCTAGGGTGGTAGTTGGACGGAAAGCAGCGAGGAAAGTGAAAATGACGCCGAAGAACTTTCGTGGAGATTAGGTATTCTGACCAATTTGGTTAAGGGCCCAGGAGGCCCAAAAATGCACATTGGGAGTCGGGTCTGTTTCCATGGCTTGCTTCAGTGCCAGCACATCCGCGCTGGTTCCCAATTTTCCCAAACGATAAGCGGCTTCCGATCGGACACCCACGCTTGGATCCTGGAGAAGATGGGTACGTAACAACGGGAGTCCCCGGGGGTCGCCTAATTCACCGAGCCCTGCAATTGCAGATTGTCGAGTGAGAGAATCCGGACTTTCCAGAGCTTGAAGGTACACGGAATAGGAAAATGGAAAATCAAAGTGAGCAAGAGATTGGATAATGGTTCTTTGAGTGTCAATGGTGGAAATAGCGTAGGCTTCGGTCAATACTCGTATTAATTCCTTCTGCACAGCTGTCCGACCCAAGGCCAATACCACAGCCTGTTTAACTGAATCGGAAGGGTCCGTAAGGCGCTGAACCAATGCAACTAGAGCCTGGTCTGATAGTGAATCGGCCATCGTTCCCAAGGCCCAAGCACTTGATTGTCTAACCTGATCATCTGGATCCGACAACGCGAGAACAAGGGCTGGAATGCCCTGAGGGTCACCAATTTTCCCTAGTGATAAGGCTGCGGTCCGTCTAGTATCAGTCTGAGTATCCGTCAGAAGTGGAATAAGTCGTGCGGTGACGGATTCAGCTGATTCAGGTGGGGATTCAATGACACAACCAACGAGTCCAAAGAGACAAATTGCTCCAATAACGGTAGCAGAATTGGTAGAGAACGTGAGCAAGAAAGACTTATGCAGATCCAGAGGGTTCTTTGGGAGTTAGGGGCTCTTTGGCTACTTCAATGGAGTCTTGCATCTCTTTTTCGGCCGACTCCAGTTCAGCTTGAATGGTGCGCATTTGAGGATCGATCGAATTTTTAATATCTGCCGCGGCATCCCGGAAGGTACGTACGGCACTTCCAAGACCTTCTCCCAATGATTGCATATCTCGGGGAGCTAATCCGGATTGCTGGGAAGTCTGGGCTTTCATTGCAGCTTGTTGAGCCTGGACACGGGCCACAGCTTGTTTATTCACAACAGCTGCAGGTCGCTTCAGCACGGGCTTTGCTTGTGCACCAGCCGGGAGAGCGGGATATTGCCTGGAAGCCATGGGGGCTGGTTGCGCTTGCCGATCCTCCATCGACATCGGTGGGGGGGAAGAAGGCGTTGTCGTGGTTTGAGGAGGACTGGAAGCCCCGGCAGATTTAGAGGAAGGTTGGACCACCTCAGGCCCCGCCCCCTTATAAAGTAATGCTGCAGTGGTTCCCGGGGTTTGTTCAGGACCAGGCTGAAATGGCTGATTTGTCGGAGTGCCCACAGGGGTAGTTGATTGGGATTGCACCTGCCCTTGTTCTGGCGGTGTATTGGGTAGTGGCTCATTTGGGTCCACAGGTGAGGGTATATCGGCGACTTCTTTTTTAAAGCCTTTTAAGGCTTTTCCCACACCCTCTCCGATTTGCGGGAGCCGACCTGCCCCGAAAATAATCAGGATGATCACCAGAATGATCATGAGTTCAGAGAACCCCATGGTTCCGAACATAGCTAAAACCTCTCCATTAAGCACTGTGAAAATCTGAGACTTAAAAGACTCTATCTTTCAAGATTGACGAGTGTCAACCCAAATGCGGTAGGCTTGGAACACTATGCCCAAGCCAAGTTTTTGCGTATTTTTCATTTTTTGTTGTGCCTTAGAAAGAAACGAGTAGATCACGGATGTCATTACTCTCACCGCCCCAAATTCCCCTTTTTCGCATAACGCTGTTTTACGGCCCTGAAGCCGTTGAAGGTGCCTCAGATTCTGTACACTGTGTGTTTAATGTCAAAAAACGCAGCTGGAAAGGTGGGGTCCAAGTCGAGGTGGTGATGAAAATGAACCAAGTAGACAGGCTCGAAGGAATCCTTCAGCATTCGTCATGGTTGGAAGTTGTTCTGAGGGGCGTTCCACTTGAAAAGCAGGGAAGCTATCGAGAAAAAAGTCATGATTTATTGGTGCAGTTGCTGTGCTTTCACAAGCTTCATGCCTTTATTCAGCAGGGAATCAAGCAGGAAAATATCCAAGTTTCAGGGGACGCTCTCATAGCTGAGACTGATGAGGTCGTTGAGCGTGAGGCCGAGGAAATCAAGAAGCAGATTTTTATCGAATTGGATCTGGTTGAAACCGAAGAGAGACCCCCGTCACAATGAAGTTACCAAATTTGCTATAATTCCATGTTTCGGATTTAAAAAGAGAAGACTAATGCATCATGCAGGTTTAAAATACCAACGAGAAGGTTTGCATAAAAATTAAACAGGAAGGAGTATTCCTTATGCGGCAATCCAAGGTTTTTGGGGGAGGTATTCTTAAACAGTTGACCGGGGTGTGCGTGTTGTTGGCTTTTTCCCTGATCGTATGCCTGGGTGCCACAGGGGTAAGTTTGGCTGCCGAACAAGAATTATCGAGCCCAACCAATGAAGCGGCCCTTGGGATCGGGAGTGCGTTGCTGACCGTGATTTATTTCCCTGTGAAGTTTGCCTATGCCATCTTGGGCGGGGTTGTGGGAACGTTTACCTATGGATTGACAGGTGGTGACCTTGAAACCGCAAAAGCTGTATGGGAGCCGAGCTTCTACGGCACGTATGTCATCACACCTGACCATCTGAAGGGGAATGAGCCCGTTCGATTCCTTGGGGTCTCCGCATACGAGGATCAAGCGCTATAGACCGAAAAATCAAACCCGCCCGAGTTGAATCGGCTGCCATGCTCAAACCTATCATTGGAATTACACCTGATTTTAACCCTGGAAATCGGAAGGATATGGGTGGGAAAGAGCCCACCTATTTTTTGAGGGCCAGGTACCTTCAGGCAATTCAGGACGCCGGGGGAGTGCCCATCGTGCTTCCCCTGGTCCGCGGTTTGGCGAAACAGAAATATCTTATACAACGGCTGGACGGTCTTCTGGTGACCGGGAGCGGATCGGATTTAGCCCCTGAGTTGTATGGGGAGAAGCAGCGGTATCCTTTTCAGCAAATGAGCGAAGAGCGTGCCCAACTAGAGCTTGGATTATCCAAGCTGGCCTTTCGTCAGAGGGTGCCGACCCTGGGGATCTGCGGAGGGATGCAATCCATGAACGTGGCCTTGGGAGGTACCCTGGTGCAGGACATTTCCTCTCAATTGTCGACGAAAATTGAACATCGACCCACCAAATCGGCAACGAAAACAGCCCATCTGGTCAATATTGAATCCAACAGCCTACTGCAGCGCATCGCCAAGCGGTTAAGTATTGCGGTGAATAGTTCCCACCATCAATCTATAAAATCTGTTCCATCGTCCTTTCAGGTGACCGGGATTGCTCCAGATGGAGTCATTGAAGCGATTGAAGCCTCTTGTCATCCATTCTGGCTTGGGGTCCAATGGCATCCGGAGTTTTTATACCGGCAGGATGCAATTCAGAAACGTCTATTTACGGCGTTGATACAATCTGCCAGACAGTTTGCCGACAGCCGAACATAGCCTGTTCAGGACGTTTTGGCCTGGTTCACCCAAAATCCATAAGTAAGAGAACCCTCAGAAGGGATAAAAGAACTGGGATTTTTTACTTAGCCGCGTCTTCGGCTTCGGGACTTGGTTGTGGTGGATCCGACAGGGCCGGTGATTTAGGTGCAGGGGATTTGGTCTCTTGTGAAGCCTCTGTCTTGGCTGCAGGGGGAGTGGCAGGTTTTGGAGCAGGCACGGGTTTGGGCTTTTCCGGCTTGATGCCACCTTCCCAATGAGGGCCGGTATACATATCGTCGGCCAAGTCGGTCTCTTTCCACCTGGCTTCAAAGTCTGCAGCGGCCTTATTGGGGGTTTCTCCAGTTCCAACAGTTTGATTCCACGGATAGATACGAGGAGAAATGCGGCAGGTAGACTCATCCTGGCACATGTACAGTGCAATCGGATTTCCTCGATAAGGGCCCAGAATAATATGGACCGTGCCGACTAATTCAGGAAGAGAATCCATGATACCAACAGAACAGATTGTCGTCTAAAAAGGAGGCTATACTGCCACAGCCCCCGGCGGTATGCAATATGAGCCGAAGAAGTTCATTAGGAATATCTGATAATAATTATGATTGAGGGAAGAGAAAAGGGTAAAGAATTTTCCTGGAATTCGGAAGGGCTATTTGAGGAGAGGTTCTACCGGGAGCTCGGATTTTCGGTGAAGATATAATGCGATCATGAGGACCAAAATCACGACGACATGTAAGGACATATCCATAAGATAATGACGAAAGATGTCTTCAGGGACGGAGTCCTGGTGCGAGAATTCAGCACCAGCGGTAAGAATTCTTCGGACAGAAGCGATGATCCCCACATGCAGGAAGGGTTCGAGTCGAATGCGGTCGTTTTGTAAGAAGCCTAATACCGTGCGAAACAACTCCAAAAGAATGATGACGAATAACAGGTCATTCAATAAAGTGATGGTCGCTGGCAAAAACTCGGTCTGTACCGATTGAGCATAGGCTACCCAACTATAACCGAAGACCAGCATACCTACGAGAAGAAAACTCAAGCAGGCGGTGATGTAGCCCCACCGGTCGAGAAACTGCATCCATCGGACCCATTGTTTAATTGATTCTGGTGTCCACCCTAACATGTTGAATGTGTCCTTTTATGCGGTTCCTTGATGTGGGGTGCTGGGGGGTTGCTCCCGCTTGATGTTCTCTCCCCGCATCTGACCAAACTCTAAACTCTGAATCGCTTTCGCACCAAACGAATGGCCACAACAGATGACTTCCTGAAATCCCTCGCCGCCCGCCATCACCATTAGGCGAAGTCCACAGGAATCAGTGGCAACAATTTTTTCATCGAGGGGCATGCCGACTGCCAAGGCTCCTGATCGGCGGCCACGCTCTTGATTAAACGAGGGAACCACGTCTTCCAGGGTCAAGTCATGTCCGCAACATCGAATTTTTTCAAACCCTTCCCCACCGCTCATCACCTTGAGTACCAGTCCGCAAGAATCGGGATACCGTTTGCGTTCGTCGATAATGTCCCCTTTTTTCAATGCCATAGCCATGCTCCTTGCTCCGGAAATGAATTATGAAATTCTGTCATCAGCAATAGGAATAGATGATTGGATGTGTCGATTTATGCAGCAAGGTTGATAGCTAAACAAATCTTTGTAGGGAATGTCCAGAATTGCGCCAGGCCCTTTCTTTTCACACGTAAGTCGGGGAGTAGCCGGCATCCATAACATGGGCCTAGAGCGAGACGAACCGCCCACTGCTTATTGGAGCCCGTCCGGGAATCCGTCTTATCTTTTTTGTGCATTCAGGTCAGGGTGCGAAACTGTCCTTGGATCTGTGCTAAGACATGGCGATGGGCAGAAATCCCGACAGTATGAGGGATGGAGGGAATGTCGATTGGGTGATAGGGGAAGACAAATTGCTGTTTGACGGAGGCGACACGGGCCACACTCGTCTCAAGGCGGCTTTGATCCAATACGTGAGATTCAACGGCACGACTGACGGCTTTAATCGTATCGGTCGCAAGCCTGCGGGTTTTGCACACTAATAACATATCCACTCCGGCTTGTAACGAGTGCACAGCGGCCTCGCCGACTGTCGAATGGTTCACAATGGCGCCCATCTCCAAGTCGTCGCTCAAGATGACGCCGGAAAATCCCATCTGCTGCCGAAGGATATCTGTCAATATCATGGAGGAGAGGGTTGCGGGGTTTGTGGGGTCCAAGGCGGGATAATGGACGTGGGCCGTCATAATGGCTTGTAGGCCATGCCCAATGGCGTATTGAAAAGGTTTGAGTTCCACGCTCTCCAGCCGCTCCCGTGTAGCGTGGACCACCGGCAATTCCACATGTGAATCGGTACTGGTATCGCCATGACCAGGAAAATGTTTTCCGCAGGCCAATACCCGATGATCGTGCAGGCCTGCGAGTGTGGCCGCTCCCATGAGACACACCTGTTCCGGCTCGGTCCCAAACGCCCGATCTCCAATAATAGGATTGGAGGGATTCGTATGGATGTCCAAAACCGGTGCCATATTCATATTAATCCCTACGGCGCGTAACTCCTTAGCGGTCACGGCTGCCGCCTGGTAGGCCAGTTCCGTGGATCCTGACTGGGCGACGGTTGTTGCAGGAGGAAAGATGGTAAAGCCTGAAGGAAGGCGGGAGACGCGCCCGCCTTCTTGATCGATGCCGATGAGCAGCGGGATGTCACCGGCCAGGGCTTGGAGGTCGTTCGTGAGGTGTGCGATTTGGACAGGGTCAACCAAATTGCGGGAAAAGAGAATGATCCCTCCTGGTCGGAATTCCTGCATCCAGGCTCGAAGGTCCGGAGTGACCTCCGTCCCTTCGAACCCGATCATACACAGTTGCCCTACGAGTTCGGCGATAGACATCGCGTGTGTTGCCGCCTAGCGATTGGCATGATTCAGTAAATACTGAATGAGCAACCGGGTCCCGATACCTGTCGGACCTTTAGGAATATACGCTCGTTCTGTTGTACCCCAATCCGTGCTGGCAATGTCCAAATGGACCCAGGGATGGTCCCCAACGAATTTTGATAAGAACATCGCCGCCGTAATCATTCCGCCTCCGCGCCCGCCGATATTCCGCATGTCCGCCACGTCACTTTTTAGCTGTTCAAAATATTCATCCCACAGGGGCATTTCCCATACCCGTTCCCCGGCATGATTGCCGGCCTTCTTGATGTCGGCTTTCAGGGGGTCGTCATTACCCAGCATGCCAATCGCGAACTGTCCCAAGGCGACAGCAGCCGCTCCGGTCAGTGTGGCGATGTCAATCACGCAGGCGGGTTTGAACCGAGAGGCATAGGCCAAGCCGTCAGCAAGAATCAACCGACCTTCCGCATCGGTATTCTGGACTTCCACCGTTTTTCCGGAGAGCATGGTAAGGATATCGCCGGGTTTAGTTGCCCGTCCTCCCGGCATGTTTTCCGTCACAGGCAAGAGGCCGATCGCATTGACCGGGAGCTTGAGCCGGGAGGCGGCTCGAATCGTCGCTAACACTTCGGCTCCACCGGTCATGTCGGCCTTCATCTGTTCCATGTTTTCCGATGGTTTTAAGGAGATGCCACCGCTATCAAATGTTACCGTTTTGCCGACAAAAACAATGGGTTTTTGTGTGCGAGGGCCGCCCATATATTCCAGAATGATGAATTGAGGCGGTTCGATGCTGCCTCGAGAGACCCCCAATAATCCGCCCATGCCGAGTTTTTCCTGCTGTTTGCGGTCCAAGACTTTGAGCCGGACTTTGGCCTCCCTGGCGATTTTTTTGGCTTCGGTAACGACCCGGGAAGGCGTCATCACGTTCGCGGGGTGGTTGCACAAATCCCGGACGAAACAAGTCGCTTCCCCAAGAATTTGCCCACGTTTGGCGCCATCTTTGGCCTCATTCAGGTGAGCGTTGGAGGTGGTGAGTAGAGTGCAGGATTGCAAGGAGTGGTGGTCGTCCGTGCGGTCCGTGCGGTACTCATTAAACCGATAGTCCCCAAGAACTACCCCTTCCACCATGGCCTGAGCTACGTCATCCATAGGCCCGGTGCCCTTTGGCACGTCCGGCATCACGCAAACGATCCCTTTGGCTTTGGCGGTGCGGGCGCGCTTGGCAGCGGTTCCCATTGCTTGACGAATTCGTTCCAAGGTCACCGTCTCCCGTATTCCAAGGCCGACAAGAAGCACGCGTTTTGCGGGCAATTTCCCATCGATATGCAGTAAGGCGGTGTTATTCGGCTTGCCGGAAAATTCTCCACTTTTGCGCAGGTCGCTCAATTGTCCACTGAGTTTCTGATCGACCGGCTGGACGGCTTTGCTCCAGGTTTTGTTTTGTTCATATTCCAAACACACCAACACATCCGTTGTCGTAGCGGTGGCTTCACCACTCTTCACTAGTATATTCATACGCCTCCTCAATAAATAAATCGCCCGAAACGTAAACAGATCCCCTTGCCGTAGTGTTGTTACACGCCCCGGGTTTGGGGATCCCAGATCACTTTATGCAATTGGATTTGAAAACGAACAGGCAGTCGATCTTCCAGAATCCATTCAGCCAGGGATTGAAGATGGAGGACTCCAAAGACCGGACTCATATGGACGGGACAGCGGTCTCCCAATGAATACTGCTTCACGATATCGCGCGCCCACTCGTAATCGGCCCGGTCCTTTAAAACAAACTTCACTTCGTCTTTTCCGGACAAATGCCTAAGGGTGTCCCACCGCATCCGGTCCGTCATTCCACTACCCGGACATTTCACATCCAGAATAATCGAAACCCGCTCATCCACGTTGGCAATATCAAACGCCCCGCTGGTTTCCAGCATCACCTGAAATCCAGCCTCGCATAATTGTGTTAACAATACCAGAGAGCCAGGTTGATGCAATGGTTCACCGCCGGTCACCTCGACGAGGGGACAACCATAGGATTGTACCTGCGCCAGAATTGTCTCAATCGGCATGGTATTTCCACCATAAAAGGCATATTCCGTGTCACACCAGGTGCAACGGAGCGGACAACCTGTTAACCGGACAAACACGCACGGTTGCCCCACACGGGTGGATTCCCCTTGAAGGCTATGAAAGATTTCAGTGATCTTTAAAGAGGGCAAAGTGGTCATAAGCACTCTCAACTCCAGCACACAACAGATAACATTGTACTCAAAAAGTGGGGTGATGGGGAGGGGACAGAGAAGGGTGCGCTAGGTGGCTGTCGGAGATGAGTAATCGTCACAAGGTTGGATCGGGTTGAGTGATATTTTCGATGATGCGGAGAGAATAGAAAGGCTATTCGATGAAAAGGACCGGAGAAGCTGTCAATTTGGCGCAGGCACGCAGGTCGATTTCATCCCGGATGGCGGCCTCCTAAGCCCATTGTGTAATCGGCCAACCCCGCTCGCGGGCAATGCGAGCCATGCCGCGAATGGGATTTACGACAAAGGGATGGCCAACCAGTTGGAGCGCGTGGAAATCTCCTGGGCTATCGCCATAGGCATAGCTACGCGTCAAGTCCAGATTGAATCGGGCGGCCAGGCGCTCCACATACCGGCCTTTTCCCTCACCATAGGGCAACGGGGCAAACACCTTTCCCGTATAGAGTCCTTCCTGGGATTCCGGTCTCGCGCCAAATACCAATGAGACTCCAAGTGCCTCAGCCAGTGGTTTCACCAAGAACTCAGGTGATCCGCTGACGAAGGCTACGACATGTCCCGCATCCCGATGACGGGATAAACGATTCAAAGCCCTCGCTGAGACCCGTGGAACAACATATAACTCCACATACTCGCTGGCCATCTGTTCAATGAGGGAGACATCATGCCCCATCAGATACAGCTTTCTCCGTCGCAGAGGGTTGAACGAAATGGGGGGCATTTGCCGAATGGCATATTCCAGACTGTGCCATACCTCCGGCCAACCCACCACACCGTCTTGCCAGAGATACCGGAAAAATCCGATTTCAATCGACGCGCCGGGAATCAATGTGTTATCCACATCGAAAAAGGCACCAATCCAGTGTTGAGAATGAGTCAGAGGTGCGGGCGAAGAGGTCGAGCGGGTCATGGTGAGGTTTAATCCGGGCGGCCAATTAATTAATGAGAATGGCCGGGATTCTACTCCGCGCTTCACGCGTTGACAAGGACATCAAGAGGTTTCATAATCTGCCTACTTCGTGCCGAAGTGGTGGAATGGCAGACACGCACGTTTGAGGGGCGTGTGGGGAAACCCATGCGGGTTCAAGTCCCGCCTTCGGCACCAACAATCCCACTTGAAATTTAATCGTCTCCGTCACCAGTTGTGTTCCAACAGAAAATTTGTAGCGGGATTTGAACTGGGGGTTTTGAAGGGGGTATTCCCCCTTCATGGGGTGACCGGAGCATAGCGGAGGCACGAGGGGGCTGGCCCCTTAGTGGGAGCAGGAGCCAGGCTTCCGTTCCTGCGACTTTAAGTCCCGCCTTCGGCACCAACAATCCCACCGACTTCAATATACTTTTCGTACTTCACAACTCTTCTTATTTTTAAATGGGGTAAATGCGGGCTTGAACCGGGGGTATTGAAGTAGGTATTTCCCCTTCATGGGGTGACCGGAGCGTAGCGGAGGCTCGAGGGGGCAGGTAGAAGGAGCCATGCTTCCGCTCCTGCGATTTCAAGTCCCGCCTTCGGCACCAATAATCCTACCGATCCCTAAATCGTCTCTGTCATGAGTCGTACCCTACATAAAAATTGTGCCGAGATTCGAATTGGGGTTCTGAATTGGGAGTTTTCATCAGGGTGACCGGAATGAAGCGAAGGCATGCATGATTGAGGACCTTTGTGAGAGCAGAAGCCAGCCTTCCGGCACCTGCTCGTTCAAGTCAGGTTTTCAGGCTCCAATTCTTTCCTCCTGATTATCTTATCGATGATGCCCAGGTATGCCACTGTCACCGAATACATTCTCGGGATAACAACTTTATAAACGACCTTTGGCGTTCGGGTCATTCATTCTTGGAGTAACTGGGGGAATTGAAACATATTGTCGATGGTATTTGGCTCATGCGCTTGTTTGCGGACTTTTTAGGAAAGGAAACGTTATTCTGATGCTTCGGAAAAGGCCAATTAGAAGACATATTCAATTACCTCAAAGGGCATTCATGAGGCGCGGGTGGTATTCACGACGAGTGTTTCCCAGGCTGGTCCATTGGAGTATGGGGCAAGCGGGTTTTGTCCCCTTGCGGCAGTCATTGGTCGCAAAGGCGTCAGGGTTGGTTTTGGAAATCGGGTTTGGGACCGGCGCCAATTTTTCTTACTATTCTTCCCAGATCCATTCTTTGACGGCGATTGATCCCAATCCCGGGATGATCCCGTTGGCCCGCTCGCTTCAGGAGGAGGCGGTGATTCCCGTTCATCTGGCCTTGGCCTTGGCTGAAGCGCTCCCCTTTCCCTCTACCAGCTTCGACACGGTTGTGAGTACGATGACCTTATGCAGCGTTCCTCACCTTTCGAAGGCACTGCAGGAATTGCTTCGGGTCGTAAGACCTGGAGGACGGTTGTTGTTTTTAGAGCATGGGCAAAGTCCGGATTGTTCGGTTCGCCTGTGGCAGGATCGTCTCACGCCGGCGTGGAAACACCTTGGCGATGGCTGTCATTTAAACCGTCCAATGGTTCAGATGATTCAGGCGCAGGGTTGGACAGTTTCCGCACTCGAAAACTTTTATCTTCCGGGCGCTCCGAAGCCTTTTGCCTATTTTTCTCAGGGCATGGCGGTGAAGGCCTGATCCTCCCTGTGCGCTCTTCCATTTTCCTTGATTTCTTAATACAGTGAAGTTGGTGTTCATGAGGGTTTCGTCTGTCTTTCGGAACCGTCCCAATCTCTGCTTCCTGAGAGTGTCTTGATGGTAAATCGACGGGTACCTGGCGGTTTAATGGTCTGTGCTGCCATTGTGGGACTTTTCCTTTTGAAGGGGTTTCTTGGCGTTTCTTCTTCCTATGCGGAATTGAGTGGCACCTCCCAAGCGGATTCATCTCCTGTTCAGGATTCTGCTGAAGCGCATTTGCAGTTAGGGATTGATTTTTTTCTCACGAATGACCTGGATGTGGCCATTGATGAGTTTCGGGAGACCGCTCGTCAACGGCCTGACTATGCCGAGGCCTATCATAACCTTGGGGTGGCCCTGGCCAAAACGGGGGATTTAACCGGGGCCATTGCGGCCTGGTCGCAAGCGGAACGGTTGGATTTTCACACGGCCTCCTTGCGGTATCACCTGTCAGCCCTGGTTTCGTATAACTATGGTATTTCCCTGGTGCGAGATGGTCGGCTGGCGCAAGCGCTGGCGCAATGGCGGGCGGCCCTTCGTCTTCAGCCTGATTTTTTCGAAGCCCATTATGCGTTGGGATTGGGGTATTTGGCTGCAGGAGATCCTGTGCAAGCTGTGGCCCATTTTCAGGCGACCCTTCACGATGCGTCTAAGTGGGCGCATGCCTATGAAGCCTTGGGGTTGGCCTATTTTGCATCACATGAGAATATTCTGGCCGAGCAGGCCTGGAGGCGTGCCCTGGCGTTGGAACCCGAACTCCCCAAGGTCCATGCCAATTTAGGATTACTCCGTTTGCAAGAGGGGAATTATCAAGAGGCGATCGAACATTCCCGGCAGGCGTTGGTACTTCAACCTGACCTTGTAGCCGCGCATTACAATATCGGTGTGGCGTTGTTTGCGAAAGGAGACGAGTCAGCCAGTGTTCCTTCACTGGAAAGGGCCATTTCTCTCGATCCCCGATTGACTTCAGCGAGATTGCTGCTTGGTGTTGTGTGGAGTCGTCAGGGAAATTGGGCGCAGGCCGCCTCGCTCTGGCGAGAGACATTACGCCAGGATCCCTTTGCCAAAGATGGAGTATGGCTCCATTACAATCTGGGAGTTGCCATGGCTGCCATGGGACTAATCGACGAGGCGGCGGTTGAATTTGATGTGGTGACTGACCAACGTCCTGAATGGGCTCCGGGATGGTCTCAGTTGGGCTCGGCGCTTCTGGCGACCCGACAATGGGAAAAGGCCGTGGTCGCCCTGGAATCCGCTGCTCGATTGCAACCGGCCTGGGCGCACCTCCATTTTGCCATTGGCAAAGCTCAGGCTGAAGCGGGGAACTTGTCTCAAGCTGTTGCCGCCTTGCAGCGAGCGGTCGAGGTTGAGCCTCAATTGGTCGAAGCATGGTTTCATTTGGGGGTCGTGCTTCGTGCTCAGAATCGGACCGGTGAAGCGGTCGAGCCGCTCCGTCTGGCGGCGGAAGGGGGATCGGGCGAAGCCCAAAGCCTGTTGGCTTCGATGTATGCCAATGGCAGTGGCGTGGATCGCAATATCCCCTTGGCGATGTTATGGTGGTTTCGGAGTAGTCGGGCCACGATGGCCGATTCGCTCACGCAGACCGCCAGAGAACAGCTCTCACAATTCCGTCGCGGCCTTCATCGCCACCTCTTTTCGCCCGGTGACCGGCAGGAGGTGTTAACCGGCTTTGGTCTCATTCGAGAAGACCTTCACCGGTTGGCTCCTCCCCATCGCATGTCCACTCAGTTGGCCAATGATGAAGACACCTGGGACCACCTGACGCCGAGTGAACCCGTTGTTGCATGGGTAATCGAGCAGGCCTTGGCGGGTGATCAGTCTGCCCAGCACACCCTCCATGCCTGGTATGTGAATGGAGAGCGTGGTCGGTTGGTTCCGGCAGATCCTCAGATCCGAAATTATTTTTTTCAAACGGCGAAAGAAGGAAATCCCTTTTCCTGTCAGGTCGTTCGAGCCGTTGCTCCTGAATCGGCTGAACGTTTTTCAGCAGACTGGCAATTGGCGGCAAATGGATGTCCGGACCAGACCGTCATGCCCGGGTTGTAAGTCTGAGCCGGGTTGCATGTATGGGAGTGAGAAATTCCTGAATTTTCCATGATTAGGGACTGTTGAAAAAAGCCGCCAGCGGCGTTCTCGCCATTTTTCCGTGCTCACGTACTGGAAGTACGCTCTGCGCGCAAAAATGACTGCGGCCTTGTTGGGCAACATTTTTGAACAGCCCCGAGGCCTCTAATATGCAACGTGCCTGTGGGTCAATATGCCCTTGGAAATTATTATTATTCAACACTCCCATTAGGACCGCAATGACGAATTGTTCCAAGACCAAGACCAAGACCAAGACCAAGACCAAGACCATGGCATTGGCCCTCGCCTTTTCACTGGTGAGCACGGTGTTGGCTTTTAGCGTCTCCTCACTTTTTCCCCAGGGAGAACGATGGTTGACTGATTGGCAACTGGCTCACATGGCACCTGGGCCTGTCGACCCTTCACTGATCATGGTGACGGTCACGAAGAGCACCAGTCCTGCGTTATGTGGGGAAGGACGATGGAATCTTTCCGTGTTGGAGTCCACACTGCTGGCCCTTCATGAGGCCGGCGCTGCTCTCATCGTACCCTCAATTGATGTGTCCTCCCCGATAGCTTCGGAATGTGGGGGGTTGGCTGGACTGGTTCGACTGGCTGAAGTGACCAAACGAGTCGGATCTGTCGTCTACCCGGATTCGGTTCCTCCCGCCTTGGCCGATGCGGCAACCGCGTTGGGGACGCTGGACTTGATACCTGATGCGGATGGGGTGTTTAGGGGTATGCAGTCCCATGCCCTTTCTGCAGGTTCATCGCCGCATCCTCCGATCGGTCTCGTGATGGCCTCGTTATTATCGGAAACGGACACAGCTATGCAACCGAAGACCAACGACCCTCAATTCCGGTTTATTGGACATTGGGCAACTTCATCCTTTCCCAGGCATGCCTTTGCGGATGTGTGGAACATCATTCAGAGTATAGATCGTGATCAATTATCGAAATTGTTTCGCGGAAAAGTAGTGATCCTTTTTTCTCCTGTGTCGAAGCAACCAACTCTTTCAACCCCGTGGGAATCCGAGGTGCCGGCTGAATTTCTTCATGCCTTATTGGCCAACGCGGTACTGACAAACGGATGGATTTCCAGGACTCCTCCGTGGGTCGCTTTTCTTGTAACGGCGAGTGTAGGCCTGTTCTTTGCCTGTTTCCTTCTTTGGGAAACTCCGCCAACCCGCCTGGGGATGATGGGGTTAGCCGGTATTCTTCTTGCGGGGCTTGCTCTGTTGTGGGGGCTTCACAGTGGTTGGGTGTGGCCGATCTTGAGTACAGGATTGGCTTTAGGAATGACCTTGGGGGGATCGCTGGCTTGGCGGTTGTCCCGGTCCCGGTCGATTATTCAACGGCGGATCGCTCAAGGGCGACAGCAGCTTCAGCAATTGGAAACAGAACTGGCAGAAAGACAGCAGCATGTCCGGGAACTCGAGAATCGCTTACATGTGGCACAAGATCATGCTCACCGGTCGGCGACGGTTATTGAAGGTTTAGAAACTCAGCAAGGGGGGGTGTCTCGCCAATTGGAGTTTTCCCAAGCCGAGGTAGAAGAAACCCGACGACAGATTGATCGGTTGCAGAGTGAATTGGAGAATCTTCGTCGGCAGGTGCCGGCCATGCAGCATGCTGAGCATCAGTACCCCGAATCCCGCGAAAATCAGGCCTTACTTCAAGAATGTGAATCGTTTCATATTCTGACACGTGCCCCTTCCGTCCTCCGCGTTTTTCAGGATTTAAAAAAAGCGTCCGGAACCCAGAATCCCATTCTGCTATTGGGAGAAACAGGCACGGGCAAAGAAGTGTTTGCTCGAGCGGCCCATGCGTTGAGTCCCCGGCATCGTGGCCCTTTTGTATCGGTGAATATGGCCGCAATCCGGCCGGAGTTATTTGTAGGAGAATTATTCGGCCATGTGAAGGGGGCCTTTACCGGCGCGGTTGGTCGTGAGGGGTATATTGAAACGGCGAATGGGGGAACGCTCTTTTTGGATGAAGTCGGCGAACTCCCATCCGATTTGCAAGCAAAATTACTGCGTTTTCTGGAGGACGGGTCATTTCACCGGGTTGGAGAAAGCCGGCTTACTCAGGTGGATGTGCGAATAATCGCGGCGACAAATTGCAATCTTCAACAAGATGTGGAGGAAGGGCGCTACCGGGAAGATTTATATTATCGATTACGGAGTATTGTGTTAACTCTGCCTCCTCTGCGGGAACGAGGGGAGGAAGATTGCCTGCTATTGGCTCAATTCTTCCTGCAGTATTTTTCCCGGCAACAGAATCGAATGGATTTGAGGTTCACGCAAGGGGCATTGGATGGGATCATGGCCTATCGATGGCCGGGCAACATTCGAGAACTTCGACAAACCGTGGCCCAGGCAGTGGCGTTGGCTAACGGGTCTCTCATTACCGAAGCGGATTTGCATCTCAGTAGCCCCGTCATGCCGTCCTTGAAACGTGAAGGGCATGGTCGGGTGGAACTGGAACGATTGGAGGATGACATGGTGCTGGAATGCCTTCGCCGTCATGGATTCGATATGCAGGTGACAGCTAAAGCTTTGGGGTGGGATCGCAGCACGGTCACTCAACGATTGAAAGGTCTCGGATTTCAAGCGTTAGTCGACTATCATGGAAATATTGAAGCGGCGGCGCAGATACTGGCCGGGGATAAAACCTTGACCCCCTTGGTCGCGAGAAGGCTGCGCGAGTATTCAAAAAACCTGCTTCCTTCTTCCAGACACTACACGTCTGCTGAAGAAGCGGTGGCTGACTGCCGAAAACGGTTTCGCAATCTTCCGGAACGGCATTTTCCGGCAGTCGAGCAGTTGGTGCACCAGCGCTTTGCTACGCCGGAACAAATTTCAACGCCGCGGAATTAATGCAATAGCGTAATCCCGTCGGCGGGGGGCCGTCATCAAAAATGTGTCCCTGGTGGCCACCGCATCGGGCACAATGGACTTCCGTCCGGGGATAAATGATCTTCCAGTCGGTTCGAGTTTCGACCACTTTTTCTGAAATCGGTTGCCAAAAACTTGGCCAGCCGGTTCCGCTGTCGAATTTCGTGTCGGAAGAAAAAAGTGGCAATTCGCACCCGGCGCATTGGTAAGTGCCTTTGGCCTTACTTTGATGATATTCATTGGTAAAGGGCGGCTCGGTGTCTTCATGCCGCAAAACACGGTATTGCATGGGGGTTAACAGCGCCTTCCACTCTTCATCCGTTTTCGTGATTTTGGTGATATCCGAACCCCCGGTTGAGGGGGTGGGAGCGGCCAATGCCACGCCGAGAGTTTTGGCGAGAACTCCGAACCCTAATGCCAAGCCGATTTTCATAAGATTTCTCCTGTTGACATGTACGTTTATAGACATCTGATAGCCCTCCTTTGAGCTAAGAGGGTGGAAACTCCTTCGTATTCCACCCACCCTGATATACTGTATCAGTCTTGCCCAGAGAAAAAAAATTACAGATTTCGTGATGAGGCCTTTGACTGAAGAAAGAGAAATTTTTACACTGTAGAAAACCAAAAGAAAAGGAGGGTTGACTCAGGATTTCGTCATCCGAAAAACAGGCCGGAAGGTGTTGGATGTTTCACAGATTTAACGAACAGCCAAAGAAGGAGTGTCTATGGATGAACAATCGCTGGATGTAAAAATTGAGAGCCGAAACGTTGGCATGACCCCTCGGTGGAAAGCCGAAATAGAGAGACGGACTGAGGCGTTGCAAACGGATACCATTCGCATCATTCATGCCCGTGTCACTCTTACGAAAAATGCCCATCATAAAAAAGGGGCTGATAACGCGGAGGCGCTGGTGGTCGTGACGCTTCCCCGGCGTCGAACGGTGACCGCCAGAAAAGAATCAAAAACCTTTGAAGAAGCCATTCGCTCAGCCTTTCAGGCCATAGAGCATGAACTGGATAAAGTTGAGGAAAAACGGTTGGCCCGCAATGCCAAAGCTACAGCCAAACGGATCGAAAAAGCCATGGCGTTAACCGCCGTCTGACCTTAAAAGCTTAATGAGAGGCATGGGGGTGGGCCTTTGTCCACCCCCGAATGACCTCTTCTCCATCCTCCCATCCTGCTCCGAGATTGTTTAAATCCTCACATATATTGCATTTTCACCAAAAATCCGGCTCTCTGTTGCCCTCCTATGTTCGTTCACTGTCTCTTGAGCTTGGATAGACATCGGGCCTTTGAAAACTATGTTCTCCATCTAGGCGTAATTCACCAAGAGGGTTTGAGGAGAAAATGGAAAATTTGAGAGAAAAATGCGGAAAATTAAAGAATTTTAAGGACTTATCTGACGGGAATAAGGAGCAGTTCTTTGCCGGCGTTCATGATCTCGGCGAGGCGCTCAGGGGTTTTGGCTTCGCCATAGCATCGGACGAGGGATTCGGTTCCGGACAATCGAATTAGATACCAGGAGTCATCCGGCAGGAGGAGTTTACAGCCATCCAGTTTATTGACATGGATGACCTCTGCTCCCGCAAACTCCGATGGTGGATGTTCAAGGACCTGCTTGACCTGTGTCTTGAGGTGTTCGCTCATCGGCAAATCTTGTCGTGTCGTGAATGCAGCTCCGACTCGATCAAAGAGGTCTTTCAGTAACTCCTGAATGGTCTGTCCCGTAAAGGCCACCATCTCTGCAACCAACGCCCCGGCCAATATCCCATCTGTTTCGGGTACGTGGCCCTTGATGGACATCCCGGCGCTTTCTTCCCCGCCAAAGACCACTTCCCCTTTCGCGAGCAATTCGCCGATGTATTTGAATCCGACCGGGGTTTCATGAACGGTAAGTCCATGGTGTGCCGCCACGGCATCAATGAGATGGGTGGTGGCAACCGAGCGGGCGACTCCACCGGTCCATTGCCGGCTGCGAATGAGATAATCCAACAAGAGGGCCAGGATGTAGTTGGCTTGAATGAAGGTGCCGTCGGCATCCACGATGCCAAACCGGCCTCCGTCTCCGTCGGTCGCCAAGCCAAGGTGTGCACCTTCGCGGCGAACGGTCTCTTTCAGGTCCTGAAGTGTCTCGTCGGTCGGCTCCGGTCGAAATCCTCCAAAATACGGATCTCGCCAATGGTGTAAGACGGCCATTTTTGCGCCGGCTTGTCGGAGGAATTCATCCAGATAATGCCTGGAGGTTCCATAAAGGGGATCAAAAATCACCCGGATCCGGCCGTTCCGAATGCGGTCGCGATCCACCAGCGATTCCAGAGCTTTCAAATACTCGGGTTGCGGATCGAAATGCCGCACCATGCCATCATGTGTGGCCCGCTCCCATGGAAGCCATTTGATGTATTCCCCATGCAACAGGGGCAGGATGCGGAGTTCAATGGCCTTGGTGGTTTCAGGCAGCGCCGGTCCCCCCCAGTAGGGGGTAAATTTGATCCCGTTCCATTCAGGAGAATTGTGGCTGGCTGAGATATTCATACCTCCTGATAATTTCCGACTGACCACGTGGTAGGAGATGGCCGGGGTCGGCGTGTCCCGGTCGCAAATCAGACAAGGGATCCCATGGGCCGCCATGACTTCTGCAGCCACTTTGGCAAAATGCTCCCCTAAAAATCGTGCGTCGTAGCCAATCAGGATGCCTTGTTGCCCCAGCTTCTGTTGACGGAGAAATTGAGCGATTCCCTGGCACACGATACGGATATTCCGAACCGTAAAGTCCTCGGCCACAATGGCTCGCCACCCTGAGGTCCCGAATTTAATGGAGTCCATGCGTGATGAATGCTCGTCGGAATGGAGCAGGAATTTCTCAGCAGAAAATAAGCATTACAGGTTTTTGGGTGTTAGTTCCCAAAAGAGTTACAGAATAGAAGATTTTTCTTCATTTGCCAATCGGGTAGCGTGGGATTTTTTAATATGTCTGGAAAATTTTCTTAACGGGCTATGACCTTGGCTAGAAGGAAAGAAAAAGATAGCGGGGGAAGAAAGAGAAAAAATTTTGAACCTCCTGAATTGACCCCACTTTGGGTCCAGGCGATGTCTCGATTATGAGGGAGACAGTTCACACCAGACGGGGGTGTGATCGGAAGGTTTGTCCATTCCGCGGGGTTCCCGATCAACATCTGCTGCGACTAACCGGTCTGCCGCTTGTGGAGAGAGCAGGAGATGGTCGATACGGAGCCCTTCGTCCCGATTCCATCGGCCAGCTTGGTAATCCCAATAGGTGTAGAGACCTAATTCGGGGTGCAGGACTCGAAGGGCATCGGTGTATCCGAGATGACAGAGGGCGCGAAAGCGGGCACGGGATTCGGGACGGCAGAGGGCGTCGTCGGCAAATCCTTTTGGATCATAGACGTCATGGTCGGTGGGGCATACGTTAAAGTCTCCCCCTAACACCACTGCTTCTTCCAGGGCTAAGAGCGATTGCGCATGCATGATCAGTCGATCCAACCAGGCAAGTTTATATGTAAACTTCTCGGTTTCCACCGGATTCCCATTGGGTAAATAAATTGAAGCTACTCGAACGTTCCCCACCACCGCTTCCACGTAGCGGGCTTGTTCGTCAGAGGGGGCACCAGGCAGTGAGGTGTGTTCGATCTCGATCGGGGCTTTTGAGAGAATGGCGACTCCGTTGTAGGTTTTTTGTCCGACTATGGCCATATTATAGCCCAGCTCCTCGATGGCCATTCTGGGGAACTGGTCCTCAGTGGTTTTGAGTTCCTGGAGCAAGACAATATCCGGGTTGGCCTGTTTGACCCATTCCATCAAGTGGGGGATCCGGACTTTAATCGAGTTGACGTTCCAGGTGGCGATTTTCATATAAGGTTCAGAATGTGTGATGAGCAATAATTAGGATCAGAGATAATTTATGATTCTGGTTTCATAGTTTTGTGATGTGAATTGGATATCTCTTTTCGTGTTTGGCCATGAACAAATTTTGTCAGGTGAACTGATCCCACCAATTCTCGTGTTAACGTGCTTTTCTATAATGCCGGGTTTCGGCCCGGCAGCCGAGGTCCTTTTCTTTCGGGAAAAGGACCCAAAACCATTGACGCCCAGTCTGCCTCATTCAATAGGACGGACGCGAATCTAGGGAGAGCGGGCCAACTCGCTCTGCTCAAACAAGGCCCGCAGGCGGATAAGAGCGTCCCTCCCTTTGGCCAGACTGCAGGCGTCGGATTATGGGAAACGGACATATCATTGACCCAGATGAAAGAGAAGGAAATCATCTATTCAGTGCGATCCCATTTTTAGGATGAAGAAAGTGGTGGTGAGTCGGTTTCGCGTTGGAAGATGACTTGAAAGCCTTGAAATTGTTTTTGAAACAGGGTCTTCAAAATAAAGGGGGTAATGCCGAAGAATAGCACGCCATAAATGCAGATTTCTAAAATATACTGAGAGTCTTCAGAGATCGTGCTATTGAAGATCACAGGAACCGCCCATCCAATCGTCATACTCACAAACATCAGAATCACCACGTGTCGCCATACCAGAAACCAGACAAGTTTTAATAATTCACCATAGGTCGGTATCTCCATTATTTCTGAATTTCCTTTCCTAATTAGGATTCTTTTGGTTTCTTAGTGTGCTTGGTCCCAGGAGTGACCCTGTCCGGCTTCGACCGTCAGCGGGATCGACAATTGTAGGGCAGGGAGTGTGGCCCCTTCCATGACCTGCTTAATGACCGCAGTGGTTTGCTCGACCGCCGCTTCTTCTACCTCGAATAATAACTCATCGTGGACGGTCAACAGCATTTTTGCACGGGGCGTTAAGCCATGCTGGCCCAATGCCGCAGGTACGCGGATCATGGCCCGCTTCAGGATGTCGGCCGCCGTGCCTTGCAATGGGGCATTGATGGCCGCCCGCTCAGAGAAATTTCGTCTGGCGGGATTTTTATCATGAATGCCAGGGACATGGCACCGACGTCCAAACAATGTCTGGACGTATCCGTGTTGCCGGCAAAACTGTTTGGTGCGCTCCATGTAATCCTGGATGCCGGGATACTGTTCGAAATAGGTTTTGATATAGGCAGCGGCATCGCCCGGCTCCACGCTCAATTGGCGGGCCAACCCGAAGGCGCTGATTCCATAAATAATGCCGAAATTTATGGCCTTGGCTTTTCGTCGAATTGCCGGATCCATCTGTTCCAGGGGGATGCCGAAGACCTGGCTGGCGGTAAGGGCATGAATATCCTGGCCTTCCCAAAAGGCTTTCTTGAGAACGGGAATATCCGCGACGTGGGCGAGCAGACGCAGTTCAATCTGTGAATAATCCAGCGAAAGCAGTGTCCAGCCTGGCTCCGAGACAAAGGCGCGCCGGATTCTTCGACCTTCTTCGGTGCGAATAGGAATGTTCTGGAGATTGGGGTCTGTGGATGAGAGTCTTCCCGTTGCGGCAGACGCCATGGCGTAGGAGGTATGCACCCGATTCGTGTCGGGATTGATTTGACGGATGAGCGCATCGGCATACGTGCTGCGCAGTTTTTCCAAATGCCGCCATTCCAAGACACGTGACGGGAGTTCATGGCCTTGGGCCGCTAAGGATTCGAGGACATCGACGCCTGTGCTATAGCTGCCGGCTTTGCCTTTTTGACCCCCTCCCAAGGCGAGGTCGTCAAACATCACTTCGCCGAGTTGTTTGGGGGAACCAACATTAAAGGTCTTTCCGGCCAGGCGATGGATCTCTTGTTCCAATTCCCGGAGACGGAGAGAAAACTCCTGGCTGACTTGTTTGAGCTGGGACACATCGACTTTGATCCCAGTTTGCTCCATGGTCGCCAGCACGGGAATGAGGTGACGCTCGAGCGTTTCGTAGACGGTGGTCATGTGTTCACTGATGAGACGAGGTTTGAGGACCTGATGGAGCCGCAAGGTCACTTCGGCATCTTCCGCCGCGTATTCCAACGCTTTTTCTAAAGGAACCTGATCAAATGTGATTTGAGACTTTCCGGTACCCGTGACGTCTTTAAATTTGATCGTTGTATGGCCTAAAAAGTGTTCGGCTAGTTCGTCCATGCCATGGCCATGCATGCCTCCTTCTAAGACGTATGAGAGCAGCATGGTATCGTCCACGGGAAACACGTTGAGGCCATATCGGCGAAACACAACCATGTCGTATTTGATATTGTGCCCGATCTTGAGCACACCGGGGTCTGTCAGCAGTGGCCCAAGGATGTCGAATGCATCTTGGAGTGGGATTTGTTCCGGTTTTTCCGGCAAGGCAGCAGACGTATCGTGTGAGAGCAAATCCTGATGCGACGTAGATCCCTGGGCCACATGACCGACTGGTACATAACAGGCCTGGCCGGGTTCCAGGCTCAGTGAGAACCCAACCAATTCAGCTCTGGTTTGATCCAGAGACGTGGTTTCGCAGTCGACGGCCACAATCCCGCGACGAGTTGCTTCCTCCACCCAGCCTTGAAGGGCCGACACTGTTTGAATTAACTCGTACTGGGCTTTGGTAGACAGCGGTTTTGCTTCGGGATCTTTCGTTGCTGGTGCAGAGTTGAACGGTGTGGCAGAAGGGGTGACAGTGGAATCCTGTTCACCCTTCACGCGGCTTTGTAGGCGAGCCAGAATCGATTTGAAGCCTTGTTCATTGAGGAAGGCAGTCAATAAATCCATATTGGGCTGGCGTCGCTCCAATTGTTCAAGCGGAAATGGCAGCGGGACATCGGAACGAAGCCGGACTAATTCACGGGAGAGGCGGGCCTTATCGGCATGTTCAATGAGGCTTTCACGTCGCTTGTTCTGCTTGATTTCTGAGGCGCGCGCAAGGAGGGTGTTCAGGTCACCATATTCCTGAATGAGTTGTGCGGCTGTTTTGATGCCGATACCCGGGACCCCGGGCACATTGTCCGTGGAGTCTCCCGCCAATGACTGTACGTCGACAACTTTCTCAGGGGGCACACCGAATTTTTCCAGAACTTGCTCGGGACCGATCTTTCGGCTTTTGATGGGATCGAACATACTGACCTGTTCTGATACTAACTGCATAAGATCTTTGTCCGAGGACACGATGGTCACATTCGCGCCGGCTTCCATGGCATGTTTTGCGTAGGTAGCGATCAGATCGTCGGCTTCGAAACCGTTCAGTTCAATGCAATCAAAATTAAAAGCCCGTGTCGCCTCCCGGACGAGAGAAAATTGAGGCACCAACTCCTCAGGTGGTTCGCTGCGATTGGCCTTGTAGCTGGGGGCCAGATCGTTTCGAAAGGTTTTTCGTGCGGAATCAAAGATGACGGCAATATGATCGGGTTTCATATCGTCCAGTAGTTTCATCAGCATGGTGATGTATCCATAGACGGCATTAACGGGGGTACCATTCGGACTGTTCAAAATCTTGATGGCATGAAAGGCCCTGAAAATGTAGCCTGAGGCGTCGACTAACACGACATGACGAATCGGAAGAGGGGAAGACGGTTCACTCACAGTGGGCACAGGAAAATATCCTCTTTGTGTGATTGTTGGCCCTTGAAGATACCTGATAGTCCTTGAGGTGTCGATATCTTAGGATGGTTTATCTACGGAGAGAAATGGGACATGGTAAAGTACCGAATCCTCTGGCTCATGACGGGAGCATGTCTTCGTGAAGAGTAATATCATGGTTGGTCTCGCTATACTCATTGGTCTGGTTATTGTGGTCATCCTGCTTCTTCCGGTTTTGCTGGATTTAAATCGGTACCGGGATCAGTATTTACCCGTTCTGGAACAGGCCCTCCATCGTCCGGTGGATGTGCAGGATGTCCGCTTAACGCTTTTCCCTAAACTGGGTTTTCGGTTGCGGGATCTGACAGTAGGGGATGACCCGGCGTTCAGTCCTCAGGCGTTTGTCACGATTCCTTTGGCTGAGGTGGAGATTCAGTGGCTCCCACTGTTGCGCCGGCATATTCAGGTTGAACACGTGCGTCTTCAGGATCCGACAGTTCACATCATCCGCACTCATGATGGGTTGTTGAATTTGGCCACCATCGGAAAAGATCACGCTCTTCAGCTCCCTGAGAAGGCAGAGCTGAACCCGGCCAATGCTTTCAAGCCCTTATTCGGTGTGTTTGCGGTGGAGCGGTTCTCCATGACTGGAGGAACTCTTCAGTATGAGGATCGGTCAAAAGAACCTTCCCGTTCCTACCACCTTGAGCAACTGGAGTTAGTCACGAATTCCGTTCAATTTGGCCAGACGGCAAGTCTGCACGTGAAAGGTGTGGTGATGCCCAATCAGCTCCCCTTGGAAATGACCGGGCGATTTGGCCCCCTTCAATCCACTCTTGATCTTCCGATGATCGATCTTGCGGGCAGCCTAGGTAGTGTAGAGGGAACCGCAAAGGGCCAGATGATGGATGGAAGACTCGAGTTGGACGTGCAGATTCCAGACCTATCGACGGATGACATGCCCCTGAATATCGCGTTGAATAAACCTGTGTTCGTCAAGGACCTTCAGGCTTATCTGATGGCATCTCTGATCCCCAAGGGGCCCTCGAAACCCTCCACAGGAATAAGGATTGATCCGTTGACCGCTGATCTCCAAACGGGTGGGGCGACCATTCATCTTTCGGGTCAAGTTACGCCTGGACGTCTGATTTTGTCCGGTGAGTCTCCTGCTCTGTCCTCAGTTGATTTTCCATGGACGCTTTCCGTGCAACGCCCGTTTTCACTGGAGCAGATTCGTTTTGAAACGGTAATCCAAGGGACAAGGGTGGACCTGGTGTTCCTCAAGGCCCAAGCGTTTAGGGGAATTCTTGAGGCGCATGGAAGATGGGACGGGACCCCAGCTGTTCCCCTGCTCTCGTTCCAGGGAACCTTTACGAATTTTGCGGTTGAATCAATGATGCAGGTTTTAAGGTCTTCCTCCCTCCGGTTGACCGGTGTGGGAGAATTGCATTGGCGCCTCGCGCGAGCGGCGCACTCGCCCTCCGGGCAAGCAACGATGAACGGACCAGTCCGATTGATGATCCGGGATGGGCAATTAGTTGGATTTGATGTCATGCAAGGGATTGAAGATGCCCTTCAGCTACCGGACCTTTTGGAGGAATCCACCGGTGCGACAAAATTTTCTTTGATTGATACCAATCTGGAACTGGAAGGCAGGGGACTGGTGATTCGGCAATTGACCGTTGAGGCACCAGATTTCTCAATGACAGGGGTGGGGAGTCTCGCCTTTGATGAATCGTTGAATCTGCAAGGCAATCTGGCCGTTTCGCGGACGATCGGCGACCGGATTATTCAGCGGTTTCCGATGGCCAAAGTAGCGTGGCATCAAGGAAAGTTGGTGCTGCCTTTTACCGTTCTGGGAACCGTTCAACAACCGCTATTGCAATTGGATACTCAATCCCTTGGGCAGCAGGTCAAAACAAACGTTGAGCGGAGGATTGAAAAAGTCTTACAGGGCGATGAACAGGAATTACAACAACTCTTACAAGACGGGGCGGATGTTCTGAAGCAGTTATTTGGAAAATAGCCCTGGAATACGCTTGTTTTGAAAAAATGATTCCTTCATCCCTGTCTCAAGCCGGAGGGGGACTATAGGTTTGGGACATGTTGGCCACCACGAAGGAATGGGGTTGTGTGGAACCGGCTGAGGGACATAATTGAGTGACAATGGCCCGTAATTCCCCAAAATCATAGGGTTTACCGATAATCGCATAGGCTCCTAATCGGGTAGCGTTTTCCCGGACTATGGCGTTGAGGAAACCGGTCACCATAATGATGGGGATGTCGGGTTTGCGTGGGATATGCTGTAACCGGTCCAAAAAATCCATGCCGGTCATGACGGGCATCGCATTATCCAAAATCACAATGTCAAATGATTTTGATTCAAGCAGTGATAACCCTTTGGCTCCGTTTTCGGCTTCCACGCACTGGCATCCATCATATTCCAGGACCATTCGGAGCAATCCGCGACTCATACCATCATCATCAATAATGAGTACGTTTTTTGGCATCAAGATCTCCTTTTTTCCCCTTATGACTGGATCCACCATCCTGATGGAACACGCCCCTCAAGGTTGGTTCATCGTTATTGAAATCATTCAAAGATGGCTCATGAACAAGTGTCGGGTACGCACAGGTCTGTGTTGTTTTGGCCATCTCTCTACCGTGTAAGGGAAGTGCCAGGTGTCTTAGAAGTTACAGAGTTCTAACCATTCCAAATAACAAGCATTCCTCCGAAGATTCCAAAGCCTGTGACACAGATGGCTAAAATAATTTCCATGGTTTCCCTCAAATGTTTTGTGTTTGCCACTTTACAAAGTAAATAAAGCAAAGAATGTACCCAAAGAGAAAACGAAAGATCAGTTTAAGGGTCTCATCCGTATAACTCATTGTAATACTGATGAATGGAGAGCAAAATTTTTATAATGGGTTTTAAAAATACTAAAAAAATGTTAAGAGGATGAGGTATTAGGGCATCAGTTGTGGGACAGGTTGTTATTCAACACCATACAGTCTGTATCTGAATGGATAACTTGTAGGAGAGGTTTATCCTATGAGTGGGCCTAGCATCAGACACAGGTGTGGTTTTGGGAGAAGAACACCGCAAACTTTTAAATTGGTTTTATTCTTGACGGAGTACGGACAGGGGAGGGAAGCCCAGCAACCGGTAAGTTCCGAGAAAGCCCGTCGCGAGGCATAGCAAAATTGTCAAAAGCAAGCCTGTGCTCAATATGATGAGATCGACGGTCCAGGTCAGGTCAAAAAAGAAGTACAAGAGGGACCAGGAGAGGAGACACCCCAATCCAAGTCCAACGAGGCCTGCAAAGGCTCCAATGACACCGAATTCTACTCCCAGCGAAAATACCAGTAGCCCGCGACTTGCTCCCAGGGCTTTCACAATTGCCAATTCATGAAGACGCCGGTACCGGTTAATTGAAATCGCCGCAATCATGACTACGGCGCCGGTGACCAGACAGAGAAGGGCCAAGGCTTGAATCCCCAGGGCCAATTGGTGAAAGATTCGACCAATACTCTCCAGCACATCTCCCACCTTAATGGCTGTTACATTGGGCAGGACGGCGACGATGGCTTGCTGTAAGGGGACCTCGAGAGTATTTGGCACTCTGGTTGTGGCGATGTAGGTGAACGGAGCACCGTCAAAAGAGCCAGGCTGAAGGATCATGAAAAAGTTTATGGAAAAACTTCCCCAATCGACCTGTCGAAGACTGCCCACTTTTGCGACAAGTGGCACCCCTTGAATATCCAACGTCAGGGTTGACCCTAGGGTGAGCCCCAGGTTTTTTGCGGCGTCTTCCTCCACGGAGACCAAGGGGAAATCTGAGCGCGTTTTCATCCCTCCATCCGCGTCTGATCGCTTGGTGTGATCCCACCATTGTCCCTCACTGAGGACGTTATCTTTTGGAAGATTCCGTGATGTCGTCAGGACATATTCCCTGGTGAAATACCATCCGTTTCGTTGGCCTTTATGCTCTTCCGGATCAATGGGTTTTCCGTTGATGGCCGTGAGACGAGACCTTACGACTGGAACTAAATTATACGGTGAATCCGGGAATTGTTGTTGTAGCACGTCCACAAATTGGGAATGTTGGTCTGGTTGGATGTCTATGAAAAAAAATGAAGGAGCCTGAGAGGGTATCTGGTTTCCTATTAGATCAAGTAAGGACCGTTGCACAATGGTTAGCGTGGTTAAAAGCATGACACCAATTCCAATGGCCAACGTCATGGCTTTGGTAAAGTTTCCAGGCCGTTGAAGATTCCTCACTGCATGACGCAACAAATACCGCTGAGGAATCGGCACATGCCGGAGAATGCTAAACAGTACTCCAGTGCCTCCCATGAGGAGGAGAACGGCCACCGCACATGCACCGGTAAAAAATAAACCGAGGGTCAGTGAGTGGGCTTGCCACACGGCCAGGCCGGTCACGCCCACCATCATGCTGATGGCGACCACGACCTGTGCCCGGTCATTCCACCAATGCTTAAGGATGGTCCGCCATCGGGTTAGTCTGGATTGGGTGTTGGCCATAGTTTGGGAGTGGTTCACGGCTTGTCGATACACCAATGCCGGAGAGACATGACGGATGGCCAACAGAGGCCAGAGTGAGAAGGCCAGTGTGGCGAGGATGCCAAGAACCATCCCCCGAAGAATTGGAGCGACAGTGGGATTCATCGGCATGGTTTCAGGAATAATGCCTTGAAGCAATAGCGGTAACCCTCGGTGGAGGACTACGCCGACTATGACCCCAAAAAGACTGCCAATCCCTCCCAGGATGAGGCTTTGTGTGAGGTAGAGGCGAATGATTTGTGAAGAATCGGCTCCCAGGGTTTTGAGCGTGGCAATAATGGGTACTTTCTGTGTGAGGAAGCCTTGAATCGTGCAAGCCACTCCGATCCCACCGACCAATAAGATGGTAAACCCGATAAGCCCAAGGTAGAGATTTAATTGGTCAAGGAACCGGCGGAGTCGTGGCTGGGCATCGCGAAATGAGGTGACCCGGGCCCCTTCCTGGCTGAGGCGTCCGCGTAACTCACCCATTAAAGGCTCAAGAGAGGTGGAGTTGGATAGGGACAGACGATATCGTTCCTGAATTCGGCTACCGGTTTGGATCAAGGCGGTGGCCTTGAGCGCGTCCTGGGAAATCATGACCCGAGGGCCCAAACTAAATCCATTGGCAATCTTGTCGGGTTCCTTTTTCAGTACGGCGGTAATAATGAAGCTTCCTTGGCCAATCTGCAGCTCGCTGCCAACGGTCAGATTGAGCCGGATCAGCAAGGATTCCTGGACAAGTGCTCCAAAGCACGGCGAGCGACCACAACCGGATTGAAGCGGATCCAGCAATTGCGCTGTCGGGAGATCAGGTTCTGCTATCAACCGACCATAGAGAGGATAGGCCGAATCTATGGCCTTGAGTTCCACCAATTGAGAAGCTATTTTCGGGAGGGCCGCTTCGGAGGTAGGGTTGTTCACCGTCGCCATTGCGGCGATTTCAGTCACGTGTGAGACAACGATGTCACGGTCGGTGAGGGAGTCCAGCACTTTATGGCCCTTGTCTGAAATCGCCCGCCGCCATGATAGCTCGACATCACCGCCTAACAGAGCACGGGTATCCCCCAGAATGACTTGTGCGACATTCACGGCAAACAGGTCCACGGCCACAATGGCACCGACACCAAGTGCAATGCAGAGAAATAAAAATAGAAACCGAGACCAGGCGCTCTGGATTTCCCGCCAGGCGAGTTTGACAGAAACGGGGATCATGCCTCTGAGCCGGAGGATAACAGCGGAGGGGCCGTCTCGTTCACCATTGCTCCATCCCGCAAGGTTAGGATACGTTGTGCGCGAGCGGCCAATGACATGTCGTGAGTGACTAAAACGAGAGTGCTGCCGTGTTGTTGATGAAGTTCCCACAGCAGATCAATTACCATTGCACCGGTTGAGCTATCCAGATTGCCGGTGGGTTCGTCTGCAAGAAGGAGGGGAGGGCGGACAATAAAGGCGCGGGCCAAGGCCACTCGTTGCTGTTCCCCACCAGAGAGTTGAACGGGATAATGGTGGAGACGATGTTCTAGTCCGACGGATTGTAAAAGTGTTTTGGCACGTAGGGTGCCCGTGGTTATTCCTTGCAATTCTAAAGGGAGTGCCACATTTTCCAGGGCAGTCAGAGTGGGAATGAGATGAAACGCTTGAAACACATAGCCAATGTGCTTGCGTCGAAAGTGCGCCATTTCAGTCTCGCTTAAGGTCGTGATGTCGGTCTGATGAATGCGGATAGACCCCTGGGTTGGTCGGTCGAGGCCTGCAAGCAATCCCAGGAGAGTGGATTTACCGCTTCCGGACGGTCCGACAATAGCAACCACCTGATTAGTAAAGACCTCGAAGGAAATGTCCTGTAGAATCTGGACGGAATGGCTCCCCGCCCGAAGCTGCATCCCAAGATGATTGACGGAAATGAGAAGCCGGGATGCTGGGGTTTGGGCGGTCAAAGAGGGCGAAGAGGATGTAGACGATGAAGGAACATTCACGTTGATTACACAAACGGGTTTAAATGGTGAATAATAGAGTTAAGAGATCTTATACAGCTAATATGCATACAATCATCCTATCAGTCCTCGTGCTCTTCTGTCTGGGAATCTTGGGGTGTGGCCCTGAGGAGAGTTCTTCACCCGGTCTATCAGAGTCCATGAATCGCAGTTCCGACTTGTTAGACTCTCAGGCCAAATTCCCGGCCGAACCATCTTTACCCGGGCCATTGGTGCGAAAGAACGAATCTCTTCCAAAAATCGTAGCCTTTGGTGATAGCTTAACGGCTGGATTGGGCGTGTCATCGGAGGAGTCCTATCCGGCTCAATTGGAAAAACATTTACAGGAACGTGGATTTTACTATGAGGTGGTTAATGCCGGGGTTAGCGGAGAAACCTCAGCCGGAGGATTACGACGGGTAGATTGGATTTTAAAAAGTCGGCCGACGGTTGTCATATTAGAATTGGGAGTCAATGATGGACTCCGGGGCTTACCCCTGGAACAGACCTATGCAAATCTTCGTAGCATAATTGACCGGTTGCGGAATGCAGGGGTGATGGTCATTTTAGCGGGCATGCGCATTCCGCCAAATTATGGCGAAGCCTATACGGGGGAGTTTTTTGAAATGTATGAACGGCTGGCCAAGGAATTGAGTCTTCCACTGATTCCATTTTTATTAGAAGGAGTGGCTGCTCAACCTGGCTTAAACCAGGCGGATGGAGTTCATCCTACGGCAGAAGGCTACACCATTGTGGCTCAGAATGTTTTCCAAACATTGGAGCCTTTACTCAAAACTGGACAGAATATTCCGGCCAAAGAGTAAATGCCACCCCTCCCCGTGAGCGGGAAGGGGTAAGAAGAGGAATTCTTTAGGTGTGTTAGGGAATGCGGGCGGCGTTATGACTTTTTGAAGAAAATGTCATAGACCCCGTAAGCCAGGATAATTCCGATCATTCCATAGTACATGGCCGTAATCCCCTCATATCCTCCGCCTGGTTCATTGGCAAAGGCTGGGTTTGCGGCTAACACAAGAAAAGCACTCAGAAAGCTAGTAATCCGCCTCATACGAAAATCCTCACTTTCGGACATTGAAAATTTCTTACACAACTTTATAATTGGGATAGCATTCCAATCACAAGATCTGCTACCCACAATCGTCGTGGATTGTAGTAAATTTTATTTCCGTGATGCAAGTCATTGAATAGTAAATTATAATTAGACTTTTTATGCTAGTTTATAATACATAAATTCTGGATGATGTATTGCTTATGGGTAGCAAGCGAAGACCTCGATATTATGGGCTAAATGCAGGAGAGAAGCTGGGGCAACGCGATTGTCTAAAATATCTGGCTGAATTCAAAAAGCCGAGGGTCATAGTTTACGACTCCAGTCTGGAATGTGTGCCGTCGCAGAATGGGGATTTTTTGCTGTGCTTGCACCCACACCAAGCTACCTTTTGTGGTTCTTTGAGTTCCAATTCGATTGGGGAAAATTCGGTTCCGGTGTGAGACCCATCACAAAACGGCTGGGTTTTTGATCGCCCACATCGGCACCAGTAATAGGTTCCCGGTTCCATGTCCAGGACGTAGGGAATTCGTTGCGCAATGATAATTGGGTCGCCCATGTGCTTGGTTCTCCTTCATTCTTCAGGAAATTTGGTGATCTAAATAGTTAGCCACAACGGGGCTGAAGGCCTTGGGGGCCCAAAGGGGTAAGCCAGAGAAAATCGGCAATGCCGGTTTGCATTTCCGAACGAACCTCCTGTTTTTTGGAGGGATCCCATGCTTCGAGATAAATGGTAATTGAATTGACGCCGGGGTGCTTTCGTTCAACTCGCTTAGGGACAGGGATTTTATACTGAATATGGCCGCCCCCTGTGTAGCTCACCAGCGGTTCGTCAGTCCGGGATCGTGTGTTGAGGTAATTGGCGATAATCTGAGCCATGCCCTCATCCCGGAAGATGGATGCTTCGAAAATTCGGCGGTACACGTGCTTTGGCAAGCCAGGATGGCACGCTTCAATTTGTTCAAAGATCAATTGCTCATATGCGGGATTATCGGTCACGATGTCTTGAATTGGCCACTTTCGCATTTCGGGGTCTCGCAAGGCCTCGGTTAATCCCTTTGTGGCGACCAAGCGAACAAGGGGGCGTGGCGGGTTAAGACCAAAAATTTTAAGGTTATGCGATTTAGCAAAGGTCACCAACGGTTGATAATCTGAAAACTCTCCACCCCAATTCGTGTTCCATTGTGATTCCTTTATCAGTTGTTCTGTCGTAAATTCGGATTCCTGGGTGTACCGGTCTAGCCCGGATTGTCCATCCCAACTAAACATTTCCATGGCCAGCACCGGGTGCCGGTCATGGGCAAAGAGGGCATTCAGGATTGTCTGGGCTGCCTCAAGGTGTGAGGGGGTATAATGTTCTTCGCCGATATAAATCACATCGGCGGATAATAGTTGGGGGAGCAGATCGTCGAATGTGATGGCTTTCTGCTGGGAGACATCGTAGATGTGGTTGACTTCAAATGTCGGGTTGACTTGAGACGTGGCACATCCGGTGTTGGCGCTCATCACCATGATTCCCATAAGTAGGGAGAGAAAGTGTTGTTTCGCAGGTTGAAAATAAGGTGTGAACATAACGAGGCAAGGTGTAGCATAGTTCTCTCCTTTGGGCAATATTTCGGAAGCCATTCGGTTGTTTCAGAATATTCAGAGCGGCTAAGGTGCGTGAAGAATCGGTTTAAGTAACTGTTCGAAGTGGGCGGTTGAATTATTCAAATATTTGGCTTTTTCATTAACATGTGAGGGCCCGGGACTCAGGGGAAGCAAGGAATCATGGAGTGTTCAAAGCTTGTCCTGAGCTTGGACGAAGGAAGGCTCGTCTGTTCCTGTTCTGAGGCTTCTGGAAGGGAGAGGCCGCAAGTACCGGGCTGGACAGGACGCAGGGAGGAGCTGGTGAATATGGCCAAGCGGCGCCCTACCAGCGCGCTTTCGCGTCGAGCCACACCGCTAAAGTGTCCCTGACTCTGCGAGGGTGGAAGCGCTTCGGCTCATAGACACAAAGCCGCTTTCAGCCTTCGTAGCTACTTTGGCGAAGGGGGTTCGGCGAGGGCAGGGAATGTTACTTGCGGCCTTTTTCAACGCTCCAAGTAAGGGATGATACGTCATGGATGATCAGAAACTCGGGTTGGCGGCATTTCGGGAGAGAATCAAGGTCAGTCGGGAATCCTCTCCGCACCACTGGGAGGCAAGTAGGAAATGCATGATTCCTGAAACCTTACAGACCATGCTGCCCGCACTTCTTCAACATATACAAAAGGCCCCCCTTGATTCATCACTTCGCGATCGATTAGTCGATGCCCTGCAACAATTCTCCAAACCCATTGGAAACAAAGAGGGGAACAAGATCCTCAAAGAATTGACCGGATTTCCCCCTTCCAAAGCAGTGCGTGCACTCATGGTATGGGGCCTCTTAGTCGATGGTGGAAGTAAGGAAAATCCGGAAGAACTGTCCGGGGCTCAACGGGAGGAAATAATTCGGAATGCCTCAAATCCCTATGACGCGCTAAGGCATACGGCCACACCCTCTCTGTTAGATGTCGGAGCTGGAGATTTGTCCTTTGAGCAGGAATTGGTGGATCACTATGTCCCATTTTTACGGACGCAAGGTACCCCGCTGACCTTGCATGCGTTTGATCGGTTGATGCCGGGATCCCGTGTGGGCGGCGTCTATCACAAAAATCTGGATCGTGAGCGATATTTACAGAGCTTCCCGCCAGAAGAATTACGCTTTAAATTTTGGGGGGGCATGGGCCTGGAAACATTTTCGAAGAGCAAAGGGAAGTTGTCTCGTTACACCGTCAGTACCTGCCATGCTCCGGCTAATCCCACCTTTGCCTATGAACCCAGTCGCTTGGCTCCTGAAATTATCCATGCGCATCTTCAATCCAGCCGGGGAAATTATCATCAGAGTCGCTATGAAGGTGAACCCGTTTTAGAGGTCTCTCACCAGGGACGCACCTTAACCTTCCCCGATTGGAAATTTGACATACTGGGGCCCCTGGCACTGTTACGATTCATGGCCGAACGAAGTGGCGTAAGTATTCTTTCGGCTATTGATGATGAGGTTTTTTGGGAGGTGCTCAGCCAATTGTTGGCTGATGATCGATTCCGTCCAATCAATGAAATTTTTACCAAAGCTCTCCTTCCGGAAATTTTTGGGGAAGTATATGCGGAGTTGTCCACCATGGCCGTCGGGGAGAGAATAGACTTATCCGAGATGGCCAATCTGCGAAATCTTATGCCTTTTGCAGGTGCGACAAAGGAAGATGGACAGATGTCTTGCCGGTTCAGGTATGTGGAAATTCGACGTGGAGCAGTGTTGGATGGCGTTCCCAGCAGTTTTACGGCACGGCAGTTTTCCCGGATGCATGAAGAATCCACGCCGTGGTGGGTGATTTTGGTGACCGACTGAATGGAAGAAATAATTCCTGCTCTATGTGCTGAAAACAGAAAAAAATACAGTGATGAAACCCGTCAGGGCCTACATATCCTTTAAGGTAGAATAGGAAAGAATAGAAGTGACAACAGGGTGGTAAAAATTAACAACCCTTAGAGAAAGGCATGATATATGACAGTCGGGCAAATGAAAGATTTTCTCAAAGATTTGAATGAGGACTTAGAAATATTGGTCAAAATTCCCGGTCCGACCAAAGAGGAAGGTCTTTGGGAACCCTTAGACGGAATGAATATAAAGGTTGAACCTCAGCCACCAGGCAAGTGAAGGGTGAGGAAGTAGAAGCCGTAATAAGGCTGAAAAAACCCGCTTGAATTGGAGCGGGAAAGGGGATTTGAACCCCCGACCCTCGCCTTGGCCAAACGGAATAAAAATTTTTCCAAGTGGTTGATATTATTTCCGGTTTCCTATTCATTCATAAAATCAACAGCTTAAAGCTCTACAGTGTTTCTATGCTAGTTTGTTATCCCAACATGATCATGGCTAGGGATGATTATTATGTCAAAAAAAAATATCCATGAGCCTGTTTCGGATTGAGGGGAACTTACACTTTACGGTTTGTGAGGGTAGGCAATGGAACAATAGGTAAGCTTTGTTTTGTCGAGGTTATTCATTTCTAATTAATTCTCATTGGGAATCTGTCTCTAAAGATCCGTGAGACAGAATCTCCGAGTCATTTCGGAGACCCATTACATTATATACGGGAACAGCACGCTGAAACCCTTTGAGGGCTATATCTCCCAGTGGGTCCGCAATAATTCTTTTCTCCAATTTTTTGAAAAAGGATTGCGGAACGAGAATCTGTTCATTTTTGGCCACATCGCACAATCGTGAGGACAAATTGACTACGGGGCCAATGGCTGCATAATCCACGCGTTCCTCAAAGCCCATGAGGCCCATGGTGGCAAAGCCAGTGGCAATCCCTATACCCGCCCCAAGCGGTACTTCTCGGTTTTTCCAATCCCTGCACAATTCTTTCACTCTTTCCCGCATGGCCAATGCTAGTTTTAGGGCCAACTCAGTGTGATTGGGCGAAGGGAGTGGATCATTGAAAAAGACCATAATGGCATCGCCCGTAAATCTCTCCAATGTGCCATGAAATTTAAGGATTAACCTTCCCATCTCCAACTGATATTTGCGAAGTTCCTTCCACAAATCTTCCGGTTCGGCAGTTTCGGCATAGGCCGTAAATCCTCGTAAATCGATAAACAACACGGTTATTTCGCTACGGTGCCCTTTCAGGAAATTTTCGTGTTCACCCGACGTAATCATATCGGCCAGGGGAGTGGGCAGGAATCTCCCTAGTTTTTCTTTCTGTAATTTCCTGATTCCTCGTTCCTGGGCGCGGGCTCGAATCAAGTTACCGACGCGGGCGAGGAGTTCTGGTTCATCGAATGGCTTGGACAGATAGTCATCGGCTCCTGCCTCCAGGCTTTCCACGCGGGCTTCTGTGCCGGCACGAGCTGTCAGGAAAATCACGGGCGTTGAATGCAGCACTGAATTCTCCCTAACGGCTTTCAAGAGATCATGCCCGCTCATTTTTGGCATCATCACATCGGTCAGAATCAATTCTGGAATAAACCGTTGAGCCTGAGCCAGAGCTTCAGCACCGTCTTTGGCTGATACAATACGGTATTGTTTATGCAGTATTCTTTCGACGTAACCTCGCATGTCTGCATTGTCGTCAACTACCAAGACCAACGGGGCGTTTATCGGCGAGAAAGAAGCTATGAGCGGAGCATTCCTCTTTTGTTCATCCTTGGGAGGAGTGGAATATGGCAGTGGGGGATAGCTCGGATCATCTTCCTCGTCTTGCACTTCATACGCGGGGACCTCCTTCACATTTCCCCGAGCCAAGGTGATGGTAAAGATGGACCCCCTGCCAGGATCGCTTTCTACGGCAATCGTACCTCCATGCAAGGTTACGATTTCCTTCACCAAAGCCAAACCGATCCCGCTCCCCTCGTACCGCCTTGTGGCGCTGCTTTCCACCTGTGTAAATCGATCGAATATACACTCTATTTGATCGCTCGGAATTCCGATTCCGTTGTCTTCCACTTCCAATACAATAGAAGTCTCTTTGCTCGTCAGACGAATCCAAATTTGTCCCTCATGTGGATCGCTAAACTTGAAGGCGTTGGAAAGAAGATTATAGAGAACCTTCTTCAATTGCCGTGGGTCGGCCTCCAGGGCCACCGGCTGCGAGAGTCCTTTCAAGTGTATACGACGAATTGGACTGGAATCGAAGTTAGCAACTACGCTGCGGACGAGCCCCGCAAGGTCGATGCACCGGATTTTCGGGGTTGCGCGCCCACTGTCAAACTTGGCCAAATCCAACAATTCATTGATCAGAAACAAGAGCCTAGAGGCATTCCGTATGCCGGTTTGAATGACCTCTTGGGCATCTGCACTTGGTGCAGATTTCAAAAGAGTTTTGAATGCACCTATATTGAGGGTGAGGGGGGTGCGAATTTCATGGCTGATGTTGGCAAAAAAATCATTTTTCAGCCTATCTAGTTCAAGGAGCTTCCGGTTGGATACTTCCAATTCTGCGGTGCGCGTTTGAACTTTTGCCTCCAATCCGACATTTAGCGCTTCAATCTCTTGGTAGGCATCGACATTTTCCAGACCAAGTGCGAGTTGATTTGCCATTGTGATCATCAGATTTAAGTCGTCCTGCTTTAGTGAATAGCTTTCCTTTCGGTCAACAGTCAGAGATCCCAAGACACCATCCTTGCCTACTAACGGTACAGAAATAAAAGATTGGGCGTGGGTAAGGCCTACGAGCTGTTGATTAAGGGGATGCAGTCTATGCCATTCGTGGTGAAGATCGTCTAGGAGCAGGGGCTTCTTTTGCAGCAAGACCTGTCCTTCTATGCTTTGGGGGTCAGAGACCGGGACTTCAAGCGAGTTGGCGAACCTTGCGACTTCCTCGGGCACATTTATCAGTTGGGCATCATAGGCGACTTGGCGTACCCGGTCGTAACGACTTATCATGGCCCGTTCATAGTGAAGAATGTTAATAATCGCTTGTAAGGTACTTTGAACCCAGGTCTTATAATCACGGGCAGAGGTAAAGGCGATTCCGGCTTCATGAAGGGCCGTTAATTGTTTAACGCGATGCGCTAACGCAACGGCACTTTCTTCCAATTTAGCCGAGCTGTGTTGTAACTCAACATTCGTTGTATGTAACTCGTCATATTGCTCTGTAAAAGATTGTTTCTGTCCCTCAATTTCCTTCTTGAGAATCCACCGGGCCAGAAATTTAGCAGGATTCCATGTTCGGCGAGGTTCTTCCCACGTAAACCTCCACTCACAAAATTCCTGTCCATTGGCGATACAACTTTTATCGTCTATTCTGGCTGGCGGCAGATCATACACCAGCTTGGGAACACTTGAGATGCCATATTTAATGGCATTACACCAAATTCTGCCACAAGATTTGCGATATTCCCCAAACTGCTCCTCAGTACGCTTCGTGAGTTTTAGCCGAATTGTGACTGAATGAGTTGATATCTGAATTTTCTCCAGAAGATAGGAACTCTTGTTATAAAATCCCACCCATTTGTCTGCACTGTTATAAATTTGCCTGATGGAGAAGAATTGCATAATTCTAATAAGCCAGTCCGGGACCAACCTCTCACCGACGTGTTTTTGAAAATCGGGATCCTTGGATAAATCCATGCAGAACTCTACGAGATATGCGACAAACTCGTTCGAATAACCAGTGGATCCGCTCACTAAAAATTCGGGGGTGACATGATAGGCCGGTTGCGGTATTCGTTCATTTAAGCGTCTTACCAACTCCTTTGTTACGAGTGCGCGGACTTCTTCCCCGCATTCACGACCCACAAATTCTTCCAGATGTTTGACGTTCTCTCGGATGGATACCCCTGTCATATCGTTAATAGGTTCACCGGTTGCTTCCTTCCCGAAGGGGCGGAAAAGCATGAACGGCCTTTCAAGTATAGTATGTTCTATGGTGAGAAATTCAGTCATAACGTAATCGACCGACTGATCAATACCGATCAAGATTCCGGGATTCAATTTCCGAAAAACATTTCAATCCTTTTCCTGTGATTGAAGGATGTTCTGGATATTCTTCTGGTCAAAATGTGACTCGCACGCCAATTCCTCCGGCATGCAGGGCGGTTTTATATTTCCCGTTCACAAGGGCCTGACGATTGTTGTTAATTGTGCGGGACTCATACAACTGGTTCACATAGGTCAAATCCAAGCTGATGCTTTTTGTGATTGAGTTTTGGCAGGGGACAATGCCAAGAAAACGTGCATGTCCTTTGCAAATCATTCCCAGGCCGACCGAAAAACCGTTGAAATCGGCATCCGGGACCAGTGGCTCAAAGGTTGACTGGGGGACAGGAGTTTCTGATCGTATATACCCGGCTCGTAACGCCATTTCCCAGTTAGGCATGGCGGGAAGATGAAGCCATTTATATTCTGTCCCCACTTTGATCACAAAAACACTTTTCCAATTCCTGGGTTGGGGCAATTGAACCTCGCCAGTATCTGCATTGTGAACGTCCGTATTGTTGAAGGAACCCCAATCCACATAGTCCAGGTCGACTTCGACTTTCCATTCGCTAATCTTATTTCGGAGAGGCCAGAGGGCTATCCCCCAATTAAAAATTTGGGGAAGTTTGAGATCTATGACCGTATCATTCAGTTTGGTCCCATTAAGTAGAAGCTCTCCTTTTAACCGAAGAGTCGTCGGGCTTCGATAAACAAAGGCGAAGTTTAATCGAGGTTTTCCTTCAGTTCGCCAGAGGGTTAAAAGCCCACCCAGATTAAATCCGACAGCGGTATCGGTTCCATTCACCTCTACGAGAGCACCAGGGGGAAAGTTGGTTCCTCGGCCGGAAGCCTGAACCTCAAGTTGTCCTTCCCCCAAAAAGTTGGCAAACGTGTAAATATCCAAACCCCCACCGATGGAAAGATGGTCATTTACCTTATATGCCAGAGTCGGCTTGATATCGATCAACGGAAGAGTGCCAAACACGTCGATTTCGGAAAAGGGTATTTCATTAGGCCACCGGATGAGCAAACCGAAAGGACTGTTGAGGCCGATCCCCACCGTGAAGTCTTTCAGGGCGTCAATATTGAGCTGGTTGAGGCTGGACGTCAGGTAAAAATAGGAGGGAGGAGGGGAGGCTATGGTGCCATCGAGCGTGCCATCGAATTTCTGTCCTGCCGGACTTGTATAATGGTAATACCCTCCAACCAGAAGGGTCCCAGTATAAAGTTGTGTTCTTTCTAACTGCGTCATCCCGGCAGGATTATAAAATAGCGCGGAGGGATCGTCGGCTTGGGCGGCAAATGCATCTCCTTGTCCCGCTGCCGCCGTGCCCTGATGGAGATTACGGAATGCTTCCGCATATACCAAAGTGACCGATGGCAAAAATAGAAGGAGAGAGATGGCTGAAATCTTTAAAGCTTTCATTATCATTCTCCCACGGCTAAATTCCTCACAATCCTGCCGAAATAACGGTGTTATAAAAAATACTGGACCAATCAGGTAAATAAGGCTAATGGAGAAATACCCTTGCCGCTCTCTTCCTCATTGAGCATTGATCTTGATCCACCTCCTTTCTTTTAACCCACAAAATTTCGATTGTTTTCCGACCAGTCTGGTTTCACACCTTTATCAAAGGCACTTTAGGAAGCATTGAATTCCAACAAGAAGTGCTCGGGTCGTAGGTCCAGAGGGTTGAATTGATCGCCATCTTCAGGTCTGCGGAGATTACTCAAGCTCACCACATGTTTGACCAGAAGAGGGATTTGAATGCGGCTGATCTGCTCTCCCAGACATCGATGATGTTCGTACCCGAAGAATAAGTAGTTGTCATCCGGCCTGTCTAAACGAAATTCCTCCGGGTCCTGAATCTTCTCGGCGTCGAACATGGCTCCCAGATTCCCTGCAAACACCAAGGCGGGTGCTGGACACTCTGTTTCGCGATCCGTTCCGACAGCGAGCTTAAACGGTTTGAGCGCCAATCGAAAAAGCACGTGGTTTTGCGGATTAAATCTCATGGCCTCAAACACATAATTTTTAAATTGTCCCGGATCGTGGGTATAGGAATAGTCCAGCGTTGCCTTCCGTGATTCTTCCAATCTATCTGGGCGTTTGAGGAGCTGGTCGATGGTTCGCGGCACAGCCTTTAGGGTTGTCTCGACAACGCCAATCACCATGCCAAAGATATTCCTGCGAACCCCCACCCATCCATCATCGAATTTGTCACCCGTCCCTTCTTGTATCCGGATTAAACGGGTGAGCACTGTGCTATCTGCATTCTGGGTGGTTTTCGGTTCCTTCCGCTTTGCCTCAATGAGGCTATCCAGATAGATATTCATCTCCTCCACTGCGATATCTGCTCGTCGCTCCCACTCCCTGTCGCCGCGAAGATTAAGGAATAAATCCGTATAAATGTCGCGACACCATCTTTTGAAAACATCTAGTTCAGAGCCCGGACCAGGCCCGGAGACTCCAAAAAATTCCCCGTTCAAGCGCAGAGCGACCGGCCATACCAAATCCCCGATCACATCGATTTTTCCCTTCTCTTTCAGGTCGTTGATGATCTCACTGGCGAGGCGGTCAATCGTATTGTAGATCGTTGTGCCAACATCACCATTCTGAGGATAGACCGCCCTTTTGATAATATTTAATTCCTTCTTGTATTTATCCGTGTGGTGTTCCAGGCCAAGAACGAAAGGCCCGCGTGGGTCATTCATTTTTTTTGCATAGAGGTCAACTGAAAAGTTTTTATTTTTATCTCGGAGAATCTCCAACACATCGTCATATTTGGTCGCAATGACTATCCAAGGCTTCCCTAAATCAGGAAGTTTTTTGGGAGGAGGGACCGGCTGCACAATAAAAATCGGTTCTTTCTCACGTAGCTCGTCAAACATTTCTTTGGCATTTTCAATTAACCATTTACTCACCAATTGTTGCCTGGCAACCGCTCCCTTAAAAGGATGGGAAATGGATTTCAATGCCTGGTATTCAGATAAGAAGGATGGATCGGCTATAGACGGTAAAACCTTGGATTGAGATTGGAGGGCTTGATCGGCCATAGACGGCAGGGTCTTGGGTTGAGATTGGAAGGTTGGATTGGCCCCGAACGCCCCTTCTGAAAGTTTCCGCAAAGCGGTAAGACCGGGATAGAAAAAATACTCTCCTCCTCGTTCGGTGACAAAGCGTTGGAGATCATGTGCAAAGGGGTTTTCGGCTCCAGGTACAGTAAATTTGGCGTTCTTCCCATCCCTCTTTCCCATAAAGGGATCCCGGTCTGTTTTGTCCAGACCGAGAAATTCACCATTGTTGATCCACTGACTTTGTAAAAACTCAAACTGCCGGCCAATGCTGGAATTGAATGCCATGAAGATTACCCCTCGGTCACCCTTGTCACCGCGTCCTCCTCTGTACTCATTTCCGTAAGGTAGACCGCGACGGATAATCCGGTGGCGATTCAGGTGATATTCGTAATCTTCATTTTCATTAAAGATGTCCTTCGACGTTAAAAGCAATTTGTCTCTGGGATTGGTTCGTCGGATGTGCGCACCAAGCGGACACTTTTGACCTTCTGGATCTTCTCGTTCGTAAAGAAAGTTGTTGTTTTTATGGGGATCGTTGGCAATACGGGTATTATCTTTTGCATCTGAGCGTATTACAGGGCAACCGCTTGGCCATCTCCCCATGATCTTAGCTGCAACCAGGCTTTCATAGTATTCGGGATCCTTTCGGTATATTGATGGCCACAGTTCTCTGGCTGTCGATTTGAGGAATTTCCTGAAAGCCGGAACGTCTTCCTCAAGTACTCGCAGAACCAAGTACGTTCCGTTTTTCCGTAAATCATAATGCGAGGGAACCTGTGCGACTTCCCCAAACTCATCCTCATAACCCAAAATAAACTCCCCCGGTTTAAGGTTTCGCCACTTGCCATCTTTATCCGGTGTTCCCTGGCCGGGGTAGGCATTCTTTTTGTCTCTGAACACCCCTTCTGTTCCTTCCAGAAATGGTTGGCTGATCCCGTCCGTAAAGCCAAAATGCTCTTTATTATGGTTGGGTTCCTGGCGTCGTTTCCCCTCAAGAGTGAATAAGAGTCGTACCTTGTCAAATTTGGAAACCGCTTGTTCGAGGCAAGATATTCCTTTCTTTTTGAAGTCCTCCGTCTCAGCTGTAATCATGACCAGAATATGAATTTTGTCAGCTTTAGCTTTTTGTAAAAATTGGTCTGTCCAATGCCTTGGAAGGGTCCCATCTTTTTTATCCCCATCAGTACTCTTCCCGTCGGCTTCATCACCCAAGAATTCGACTGCCCGTTTACACATGCCATCTCGAAATTCTTCGGGGAAGGTGTCAAGGACATTTTTGTCTAGTTCCAAGGCAGTCAGTCCAAGGTGGCTGTAAGCTATATTGAGGGTAAAAGGAGGCTTTTGATCTTTTGGCCTGAACTCTGACGTCGTAATTTTCAAGTCTTTGAGAGGGCCGGTTTTCGGTTGGAGAATTTCCTTGATCCAATTCCTTCCTTGTTCCCCGTCGCCTACGTTATAGAAGCGATAGGTAGCATATCGAGGGCCATAGCCGCGTAGGAGATTCCCTTGAATATCGGTTAGATTTTCTATTAGTTCATTAATAGGTGGCATACTCATCATCGGTCTCCCTCGGTGAAAGACTCCTCAATTCTTGTCAGATTTTTTAATTATTTTGAGACTCCAAAAGTAGACTCTGATACTTCCTCGCTGTTTGAGGTTGGTTTTGCCAGTTCGTTGAGGTACCTGCTTAAATATTTTCTTGCGGACGCTTCCCATTTTCCGGACTTCCGCTTAAGCAATTTTGGCAAATCCTTTTCTATGAACTTTTGGGTTTTGTTCTTCCAATCGAGTGCCCTTCGCACCTCGCCGACCGTGGCCAATGGATAATTGGCATAAAATATTAAGGCTGGATATTCATGCTCTTTTACGTACTTTATGAAGCCATCGGCGGGTCTGGCACCAGGCCAGCCAATACAATGGCCAAATACAAGATTGACCGGACCTTCATCCACGTTGGCAAAATCCTCCAGATAGGCTGCCAACTCCCCGTCGTAATTACTTGTAAACACAAGATGCGCACCATCAATACCAGGAAGAGAGTTTTCGTTCACGATAAACCATCGTGCGTAATGAATGGTTGACATCTTTCTAATTTCGCCTTGCCGATTTTCATGAGCCAAATTTCCAATCCATTTGAGATGATCCAGCCACGTCATTGGTCGAGGTTGTTTCAATAGTTTTTCAATAAATTTGATAAGAAAAAGTTTAAACGGATCGGCGTATTTTGACGGTACTCGAAGGGGTTCAAAATGACGAGACACCAATTTTTCAGGGTCTATCGAAGTCTGGGATGATTCAAAAATTTCGTTTGTCAGGGCGTCGGCGAATTGTCGTAACCGATCATCAAAACCGGGGAGAAAAATTTTTGGAAAACCGGGTAACATGTCCTTGAATTTCATGACACTTTGAAAGATTAGATCTTTATATTCATGTGGAAGTCGCTTCTCCGGATACGTTCCTGGCTTGATTCGCGCAACTGCCGTAAGTTCGGTAATATTTTTCCTTTCTCCTTTAATAGGCAATCGTTTCCTTGTTCCCCTTTCGTGAGTTCCATCAGTGTCCTCCATCTTTAAATCTCCTTTATGACTGAAAATGAAAGCTAACGAAGAATTGATTCAGGTTACTGTGCCTGCGGTCGATCTATTTTCCTTTCATTCCGATGAAGAAGATCTTCAAACCTGGTGGAAACTTCAAATATGCTTTGCGATGCCCCTGAAAGCACGTTTAAACAGATCAATCAGTTCATCTCCATTTTCGAGTTTGTCCCAAAGGTCGTCCATCGTGGATGGAAGCTTGGCGATTAACGTATCCTGCCGAATCAGCCGGTTATAGTCGACTTTTATCGGCGGGTTCCGTTTAGTCTTTTTCCCGTTCACCAGCCTATGAAATTCCACCCCCCTTCGTTGCATTTCGTCGATGACTTCCTGCGCCACTAGCCCGCTTCCGACGGTGGTCGTGTGTACGCCATCCAGACTGAAAAATCCTCCTGCTATACGTTGTCCGTTATGGGCTCGTAAAAATCTGGTATCGAGCTGTAATTTTTCATACTCTGGCGGGATTTTATGTGGTTGCCATTCATCGGGCCGCGGGACAGTCTGATCTTCCTGATACCGCCTGTAAGCCAGCTCATCAAGGAGCTTGTGAAAGTCAACAATAAACCAGTCCTCACTCTTGCCTGCGTGGTGGCGTCGCTTGTTGTGTTGGTCGACCTTATCATTCAATAATTTGTTGTATGTCGAGATTGCGGTGTCAATTTGAATAATTTCTTTTCCTGTTAGGTGAGGATCTTCTTCGGGATGAAAGCGGTCATCAGGAATCCAGGGTCGAGTGTAAAACTGAAAATAGCGGCGATACCAATCAGGATGTCGTTTGTCCCTGGCCCCATAAGGGGAACTGAGCCCCTCGGCGGATTCCATGCGTCCACCGACTCCGCGGCATACAGGGAAAACTGTTACCGGTGGCACATTGCCCCAAAATACTCTCTGTACGCCTTTCCCTGAATTCATTTGTTCCACTTTGGTGATGAGCCGATCAAGCAATTGTTCATAATGTTTAGGTGTATAAACGGTTACATGCTTCTTATTGGGATGATGTGCCTCGGATCGATATTCTGGATTTTTCTGTTTAATCGTCCATTCGTCGCTTTCCTCATACACGAGGTCAACTACACTCATTAGTACGTTGTTTGCACCCAAATTAATTATCAAATTTTCAATTCCGTCCCTTCGCGCCATTTCTGCGGCTCTTTGGACCTGGCTAGCCTTGAGTTGTGTGGGGTCGGAAGAGTGACTGGGATTCAAGACCCGCCTAGCGGTCGCCAGCATCGCGTGTTCAGGAATTTGGTTGAACCAATTATCACTGGGTTTGTTTTGTGAAATGACCTGTTGGCATAATTTCGCTGTGACTTGGTAGGAATCTTGGATCTCAAAACCCCACACAGCGAGATTGTGAAAATATCCTTCATAATTTAGGGGTGCGGTTCCTGGTCCTCTTTCCCAATAGTCCTCTATTTCGTCCATCCATTCACGCAGAAGAATTCCCGCAAAAGGAAGCTCCAAGAGATTGACGTTTTCCCCAAAAGATTGATCCATCTTTCGAAGAAGATATTCGATATTCAATGGGAAGCTGCCCTTACCCGTAAAATGAGGAAACCGAAATTCATCATCAGAAAGACCCAATTCATGAGCAATGATTGCAGGGTAGGACAATTGGGGCTCAAGGAGAGCAAAACTTTTCATGCCCTGCGTGACGCTTCCCCCAATGCAAACCAATGGGTGCATCACGATAGTCCCTGATTACAGACTATTTCCCCTGAATAAATAGACATGAAGATGATCAGCGGTGGGATCATGTGGTTTTTTTAAGAGTGGTTTTCAGATATATCACGTGATTATTTGGAAGGATTCTTTACTGGTCTACGTCATGAATTTCTTCCCATCCGATCAAAGACATGACAGATATGACTGTCACTCTCTGAACCCCATTCCTAGAAAGTGAAAGCGAGTTTGATGGAAACCTTCTGACTAATGTGAACTTGATACATTAAAGCGAGCAAGAAGAATGCCGCTTCTCGCTATGGCAGGTATATCATTTTTAGTCTAGATTTTAAGGACCATTAAGGAGCAAAAAACCCTTGTTGATCAATATGTTTTCAAAGTCAGGAATTTGAGCGCCTGATTATTTGAGTAGAGGGTAAATCCTAAGAAATAGTTGAAGCCCTTTGTTCCTTCCTTTCGTCTTCATGGCTGTTGGGAAAGAGCTTTTTGAGGGCATGCAATTAGTATCTAATGAGATACGGTTGTTATCTGAAACGATACACTTTTGGGTTCGGGAGAAGGAGGCAAGAGTGAGGTATTATTAGGTTGGCTGAAATTGGACAGCCTGGGGGGATGAAAATCCCATCAAACAGCTAACGAGATTACCGGTTTACGGCCGCCATTCTCAGCAATGTTCTTGGTTTAACACCGATTCTACGCAGCTTCCGTGAAGCGAAAGTGTCGCTCGCCGAGCGCGGAATTACGAATTATTTAAGACCAGTTACCGTCGACCTCAGTCTTTCTGTCGTGCAGTTGATTAAGAGTGGGATTCCCTTAAGATGCTATTGCAACGTCTTCGCAATCATCCGGTGGTCAAAAGCTCTTTTCGTTGCCTAGAAAAAGAGGAGGGGAGGGATATCTACGGTGGTTGGTTCCCCACCAACTCTTTTACTAGTAATCTCGCTCATTTAACAGTACCCGGGTGGTCCTTACCAAATGGCTTCAATGTCTTGGGGGGAGCAATTAGGAAGTAAGGCAGCCTTTACATGGTCGTAAGATGCAGGGAGTGGCGACCCATTTTTCGCCTGGGTGGCCAGAATGGGGAGGAAATCAGGGAAGCATTGAAGATTTTGTCCTGCTAAAGACCAGATGGAAGGTCTGTCAGGGTCAATCAGGCTCGAAAGATATTGAAGAATTGGAGCGGGAAAGGGGATTTGAACCCCCGACCCTCGCCTTGGCAAGGCGATGCTCTACCACTGAGCTATTCCCGCTCTGTTGGAAATTTGAACTGATTCTAGTTGGCACCCTGAAGGCTGTCAAGCAACATTGAATAGGGTATACTAATTCGTTCTTTTTTAAGTGCAATAAGATTTTAACCGAGTAAAATGGGAATATTATATTGAAATCAAGGAGGATAAGTTCATGTATGTCAGCGTGATAGGAACGGGGTACGTTGGATTGGTCACAGGGGCTTGTTTTGCGGAATTTGGCTTGAACGTACTGTGTATGGACACGGATGCCAAACGAATTGCGGCTTTAGAAAAAGGCAAGGTGCCATTTTTTGAGCCAGGCCTCTCCGAACTTGTGACCAAAAATCTGACGGCCGGCCGTCTTCGATTTACCACCGATTTACACAAAGCCGTCGATGAAGCCCTCGTCATTTTTATTGCCGTGGGAACCCCTTCCCGTGAAGACGGGTCTGCCGATCTGTCTTTTATCGATGAAGTGGCCAAAAATGTGGGAACACGGATGAAAGGATATAAGGTGGTTGTGACCAAATCCACTGTGCCGGTCGGAACCGCCAAACGTATTCGATCGATTATTCAGGCGAACCAGGAAACGGCCTGTAATTTTGGCGTGGTCTCGAATCCTGAATTTCTTCGGGAGGGATCGGCCATTGAAGATTTCATGCGGCCCAATCGTGTGGTGATTGGAGCCGACAGTCCTGAATCGGTGGCGATTATGAAAGATTTGTACCGTCCCTTGTATATCCTTGAAACGCCTATTGTGATTACTGATATTCCAACCGCTGAAATGATCAAATACGCTTCGAATGTGTTTTTGGCCACGAAAATCTCATTTATTAATGAAATGGCCAACCTCTGCGAACGGGTTGGAGCCGATGTGCAAATGGTGGCCAAAGGGATGGGATTAGATAAACGAATCGGGTCGAAATTTCTGCATGCGGGTCCAGGATATGGAGGGTCGTGTTTTGGAAAAGATACTGCCGCACTGATCAATATCGGAAACGAAAATGATTATGAAATGACCATAGCCAAGGCCACCAAACGAGTGAACGACGATCAGCGAGTCCGGATGATGGAGAAAATACGAGAAGCCGTCGGAGAGTTACGCGGGAAAACCATTGCCATACTCGGATTGGCCTTTAAACCCAACACGGACGATATTCGGGATTCGCCGGCCCTGTTCCTTGCAGAGCAGATCATGAAAGCGGGCGGGACCGTGCGGACCTACGATCCGGAGGCCTTGGAGATATCGATGAAGGTGTTGCCAACCATGGTCCCCTGTCAGGATGCCTATCATACGATGGAAGGAGCGGATGCCGTGGTGTTGGTCACGGAATGGAACCAATTTAGAAACTTGGATTTTGACCGGGTTCGGGCTGCGGTGAAATCCCGGATTTTTATCGATCTTCGCAATGTCTATGAACCGCAACGGATGGAAGAGCAGGGATTTTATTATCTTTCGGTTGGACGAAAAACCGTGGGAACCCATCCTTCCCAAAAAAGCTAAGAGATCGCAAGACACGGTCCTTGCTCGAAGCCTAACTTCGTTGGCAAGCCTGTCCAGGGAACAGCCAGGATTAGCGAAAAAGGCGCGTCCAGTTGCTTTCTGGGTCTTGTACGCAAGCGGATGGTCGGCGTTGGTGTACCCTGCCGGGTACCCTATTTGCGTTTATAGCCCATGCGGTCCAACACCTTCATGATGCGTTTTTGAAGTTTTTCATCAGCCTCGCCTAATGCCAGAGCTAAAGGCTCCACCGCGGGTTTTCCAATCTTTCGAAGAATTTCGGTTGCCGATTGTCGAAGGTCATCATCTTCGGAGACCAAAAGAGGTATGACATCAGGGACGCAGGGTGCTCCTATTTTGATCAAGGCCTCATAGGCACGTTGCCGGACATCACCGACTTCATCACTGAGCATTTCCACCAACGGTTTCACGGCTGCTTCCACCCGGAGTTCCCCAAGGACTTCAATGGCATGCTTGCGATTGAGCCAGTGTGTATCGGTAAGATCCTGCAGCGCAGCATCGGCTCGTTGAATATTGGGGTCTTTAGAGCGGATGCGAAAACTTTTGACGATTCGTTTGCCGTCTTCTTCCACGACACGAAGGGTCGCCCCGTCACCGATTTTGATCTTACGGAGGTCTTCGGCGGCCTCTTCACTGACATCCATAAGAACAGTCTTCCCATCGTACGCGAGGAGTTCGACCTCAATTTGGTTCGTCTCAAGATTGATCGCGGTGACGTTTTCGGTCACAAGATTAAACCCATCTTTTTTCGTGCCACTCTTGGGCCCGATCGAAATGAGTTTTGCGGGTGCTTCATTAGCCATAATGTGTCAGTGTCCTTAGTGAGAGTTAAAAAAAGCGAAAGAGCATTGATTGCACTGTACTATGAATGGGAAGAACCGGGTGTCCATCCCAAGCTTGCCAGGGCACCTTCGGCTGTGTCCCGAACCATTTCATTTTCATCTTCGAGCAAGGGGACCAAGGGATCGATGGCCCGACTATCCTTGAAGCGGGCCAGTGATTCTGCGGCATTACGACGGACCAACCAGTCCTCATCGGCCAGAGCATGAATTAACGGATCTAAGCTGCGAGGATCGCCAATTTTCCCTAACGCCTCTGCGGCGTGCCGCCGCACAATCCAGTTTGAGGCCTGTAAGCCTTCCACCAGAGCATCAGTTGCGCGGGAATCTCCCAATTTTTTTAAGACTCTTGCGGCATCCTCACGGAGAGTCGCGTCCATCAGGGCATCTACCAAGGCGGGAACGGCATCAGGATGGCCAATGCGTTCTAATGCCCAGATGGCGGCGGTGCGCACACCTCCATCCTTGTCAAGACGGAGGGCTTGTACCAAAGGTTCCACCGATTTAATTGCACGGAGTTTCCCGAGAGCGGTGGCTGCCTGTTCCCGAACAGACCATTCCTCATCATCTTTTAACGCCTCGATCAGGGGATCAACGGCTGGTTCCCCAATTTGAACCAACGCACTCGTGGCTGCCTCACGCACCACACAATCGTCTTCCAGGAACATATTAATCAGCTTGGGAATTGCTTCTGACCCGGCTTCTCCGAGTCTAGAAGCGGCATGATTTCGAAGGGCTTCATTGTCATCGCGAAGCGCCGACAATAAGGGGTCTACGTGGTTACCTTCCGTCATGGGTCATCACTCCTTTATTCCTTTGCGGCCCAGGTCTCTTCAGCCATATTCATTTGTGCAGTGGCAGCCTCGAGTTTGTCAAGGATGACCCCGGAATTATAGGAAATCAAGCCGTCCCGGTCGGTTTTTAATCGGGCAAATAATTCCATATGGGGCCTCAGGACTTCGATATCTTTTACTTTCTCCAGGGCTTCGACAGCAAGTATGCGAAGAGGGCGTATGGGAATGGCTTCAATGAATAGTTCTACCGGCCGTGGATCGCCGATGAGCCCAAGGGATTTCAGCGCATGTTCTTTCACCCCCGTGTCTTTGTCAGACCGGAGCCGGATCATAAGCGGTTCCACTGCGCGAATATCGCCAATTTTGCCAAGAGTGTCAGCGGCGGCTTCCCGGACCACCCAGTCATCGTCTTCCAGGTATTCAATGAGAATTTCAACGATTGGCCGTCCAATACGATGCAGTTGAATAACCGCTTCCTGCCGGACGCCTTCTTTCAACTCGGATTCGTCCACCGCCCGCAGGTCGTCCATCGTTTGATCGACACGTTCCCGAATCGCACCCAATTTGCGCAAGGTATCGGTGGCCAGGTCACGAAGGTCGGGGTCGGACATGGCATCAACAAACGCATTTGCGGATCGAGGATCAAGGAGGTGGGCGAGAATCTCTGCGGCCCGGAGACGGATGGCCGGATCGGGATCTTTGAGCCGTTCCGACAGAGGGCCGATAGAAGTGGGAATCACACCGAGTAGGGCCGTGACTTTTTCCTGGAGAGTATCGTCGCGTAAATACTCTAAGAGTGCAGACGCGGTGGCTTCATCCAGAATGCCAGCCATATGCTCCAAAGCATCTACCGCTGCCTGTTTTACCTGTTCATCCTCATCCTTCAGGACATGAGCAAGAGCCTGACCGGCTCGGGGGTCCCGCAGGCGGGCTAACATTTTTGCCGCTTCCACCTTGTAATGAGAAGAGCCTGTCGCCATGGCGTGAATGATGGCTTCGACGGCCTTGGGTCCACCTTTCATGCAGGTGGAGGTGGCCCGCATTCGGCGCCAATCTTCCTCATGATCCAGTTCAGAAATGATGGTTTCGAATGTTTCCTTCGGCATCGTCAAGTCTTTCAGTTAGATGCGTATTTGTCCCGGCCTCCAGCCCAGGTGAGAAAGGGATTCCAACACATGACGACGGAGATTGTCATTCTTGGTCGTTTTTAAAAGATTTAACAATGGATTCACGGCTGTTTGGCCAAACTGCGTGAGGGCCTCGGCGGCTTCTGTCCGCAAGAGCGTACTCTGCAGCGCTTGAATGAGGGCGGGAATAGTCTGTGGGTCACGAATTTTTCCCAGGGCCCTGATAGCGGCTTCCAGGGGAGGGAGATCTTCTTTGTATTGAGGGTCGGTGCATCCTTCCATGCGATCTTCGTAGGCTTCCTTGGGTAGTGAGTTGACCAAGGCGATTAACATGGGAATGGCTTCGGTGGATCTGAGCTGGCCAAGTGCTTCAATCGAGGGCAATTTGAGTGATGGCGTTTCGAGGGCAAGGGACGAGAGCAATAAAGGAATGGCTCGGGGATCGCCAATCTGTCCGAGTGCTCGCACGGCGTCCTGGCGCACGGCTGTATCGGAATCTTCGAGAACCAGAATCATCAGATGTCCTACCGCTTCCAGGGGTTTCAACAAAGTTAACGCTTCCACCGCCCGCAATCGGATTTTCCAATTTTTATCCTTTAATTTTTCCAACAATTTTGGAATGCTGGTATTGCCGATGGTCTGAATGGCCCGTCCCGCTTCCTCTCGCACGGCCGGCACTTTATCCTGGAGAAGCAAAATCAACGTATCAATGGCTAGGGGGTTCTGAATACGGCTAAGGCCTTTGGCTGCCGACATGCGCACAATCCAGTTAGGATTTAATGCCGCGGACATCAAGGGATCCAGAACCTGTTCGTTGGCAATATCGGCCAGGATGCACGCAGCCGATTCCTGAACTTGAGGATTCAGATCCTGAAGGCAAAAACCTAGCGAGAGAATGGCCGGTTCGCCAAGCGCTTTTAGGGCTGCAGTTGCGGCCTCCCGAACGGCCCGATCAGAGTCACGAAGCGTCCGAATCAATGGTTGAACGCTACGGGGATCGCCAAGACGTCCGAGGGCGACCGCGGCGTCTTCGCGCACCCCCCAATCCTCGTCGTCCAGGGCAGAAATATGTTCAGCGACTGAGTCGACCATGTCGGTTTCAAGTGGAAAAATTTGGACTTTACCTGTTCCCCCTACCATTAGGGAAAACCCGAAGATCGACGTTACCACACGATTTTTTGGGCGGTCAATGAGGCAGGAGAAAGGTCGTCTGTTGGGGGTGGTGGTACAGGCTATACCGATCGGAACACCGCTAAGAGGTCGCTCAACGCTAACATTTTTATTCTCAGAACGTCATGCTCGTGGTGCAGACTACTTTTAATGGTCTGATCGTTCGGGGATTTCAAAAATTGTTCACAGAGGGTCGTGATCCGTTGAAACTCTGTCTCCGCTTTGTTTTTGACCACCCGGTTGGTCGTGAGAAGTTCCGTCACCTGAGTGTGAGTCTCGGCCAGATGTTTTTGGAATTCTCCTTCCGGGAGTGAGCGTTTGGTGGCCTCATCCAGGCATCGATCGATGTATTGAGAGAGGAGGACATAAAATCTCACCAAGGTTTCGGTTGTGGTGATATGTGGGAGATTCGTGTCAGGTTCAGTCATGATTGCTCCTTTCAGATTTAGCCGCTTACTTGAGTCAATTAGGAATCATTGGCCCCTTCAAGGAGGCGTTATAGCGTCATTCTGTCAATAAAGGGGAGATGGTGCAAGTCCAGCATGGGAAGATATTGGAACATTGAGAATTTCTGTTTCTGCCCTTACAGAGTGGGAGTCCATCTTGAAATTTGCCAGAATAAAAGAGCTGTCCGGAAGATTCATTGCCCTTGTGTTCCCACCTGGTACTGCCTAACGAGATTTTTTATGTTGGTGGGTTTCGACAAGACAGGCGAAGTATTGCTTGCCTCGTTCCGAAGGGCAACTTATTTGTTGTGGAGGCAAAATCCTTACCTTCTCAAGGCGAAAAACAGGAAACCATGTATGTATGGAAATAATTTGAAACCCAGATCGTGCAAAATGAGGGTTGGAAAACTATGGGTTTTTACATGGAAGATCTGGAGTGGGAGATCATGAGAAAGAAGATGACAAGGACAAATAGGAAAGATGGCGGTCAATATAGCGCCGGCTTGCAGGTCTTTGATTCCGCCTGACCACAGGAGCCATCCAATAGCACCATCAATGAATTTTGGTTCAGGATGAGCGTTGATCATCAAGAAATGTTCGGTTTTTCCAGGGCATCCCGAATTATCTTGCCGGGGTTATCCTTTCCCAACATCAATAAATATTTTTGCCCCGGTTATGGTGTTACCTGAATACCGGTTAGTCATGACTTTCAGACAGTCATCTTCTAAAAACACATTTATGCCAAATGGCCGAAGGTTACATTGAGTAATTTCCGCACTCTCGCTTGTGATTTCTTTGACTTCAAGAACAATGATGTCCGACATGGCTACCTGGATCACCTTTTCCTTGGTTCTGACCGAAATCACATCAAGCAACGGTTCGTTTTTACTGACTATTGGTCGCCATTCTGTTCCTTTTTGGTCCGCAGGAATAGTCACCCAAATCTCAGGGCTTTCACCTTTTCCAATTAAAACTGGAATAAACCCATTTACGGATACCAATGCCACACCATCTATTATTTTGTTCGTGGCAATTTCCAACTGTTTGTAAGGTGTAAACTCTTTTGGAAGCGAATCTAACTTCATTGATTCCTCTCTAATAAGTCCGTGACAGGTATATTTTTATGGGGGTTGAAGGGACTAGCAGTAATAGCGATTTTTTTGGATCAAATCAACCATTGAGAGATGATGGTCCTTGTCGCGTCGGGCCTACCTAGTTTCCTCTTTGAAGGATTTGAGAAGGGAGATGATGAGGATAATGATGACAAAGACAAACGGAAAGGCGGCGAGAATAGCGCCGGTTTGCAGGCCTTTGAGGCCGCCGGACCACAGGAGGATGGCGGCCGACAGAGATTGAATAATTCCCCAGGTGAATTTAATCCGGTTGGGTGGGTTGAGGCTACCGTTGGTGGTGAGTGTCCCTAGCACAAAGGTGGCCGAATCCGCTGAAGTAATGAAAAAGGTGCCAATCAAAAAAATGGCGATGAGCGACATGACCGTGCCCATTGGATATTGCTCTAATACCGTAAATAGCAGGACCTCGATGCCCTCCGTTTCCATGATGGGTTTCAGGGGCGTGTCCTGGAACAGTTCTAATGCGATACCGGTTCCGCCAAAAACCGTGAACCAAAATGCACAAAAGAGTGACGGAACCAGCAACACACCCAACACAAATTGACGCACAGTCCGCCCTTTTGAAATCCTCGCGATGAAGGTGCCCACAAACGGCGCCCAGGCGATCCACCATGCCCAATAAAATAATGTCCAGTTGTGAATCCAGGTCGAATCTCGGAATGGTGCCAGATTCAGGCTCATGGTCGGAAGGTTTTGGATGTAGTTTCCGAATGTCGAGGGAAATACGGTCATAATGAAGTGTGTCGGGCCGAGAAATAGCAGGAATGCCAGGAGAGTCAGCGCCAATATCATATTTAAATTACTAAGGTATTTGATGCCTCGTTGGAGTCCGGTTTGAGCGGAGAGCATGAAGAGCACGGTCACAATGGCGATGACGGCTAATTGAGTCGTGAGGGTATTCGGCATGTCAAAAACATAGGATAATCCACCGCTGATTTGCACCGCTCCAAACCCCAGTGAGGTTGCCACACCGAAAACCGTGGCAAAGACGGCGATGACATCCACGGTCGTTCCCAGCCGTCCAGTGGCATGCCTGCCGAGAACCGGTTGGCAACCTGAGCTAAACAGTCCTGGTGTGCCTTTTCGAAATTGGAAATAGGCCAGGGCCATGCCCACCATGGTGTAAATGCCCCACGGATGAAGGCCCCAATGGAAAAAGGAATATTGCAGTGCCAAGCGGGCCGCTTGCGGGGTTCCTCCCTCGCCGATGGGCGGATTATGAAAATGGGACGTGGGTTCGGCAACTCCCCAGAATACGAGCCCAATGCCCATGCCTGCGCAAAACAGCATGGCAAACCAGGTGTGAAGAGGAAATTCAGCCTTGGCTCCGTCCGGCCCAAGCGGAATATCACCCCATCGAGAAAAGACCAGACAGAACGCACAAACAAGAAAACCTGTTGCTGCCAGAACATATAACCAGCCAAACGAATCAAGAAGTGCTGTTTGGAATGTCCCGGTTATTTTCGCTAAATGTTTCGGTGCCATGGCGCCCCAAAGGAGAAAGAGAAAGGCGATGGCGCACGAGATGTTGAAGACAAGGGTGGTCGATTTCAGTGGATTCATGGAGTATTAGAATTGAATGAGGAAGGGTAGGCCTTACCATATTTGGCTCTGTTGAACAAGGAAAGCTCGGATTATGATAAACCGACAACGTTGACAATGAATGGACATATTTCGAAATTGGTAAGGGAAAATCCCCTTTTGCTTCATGAAGATTTTACGACTGTCTGTGGTATTGGCCATTTTTAGATTTGATGAAAAATGGGGACGTCGTCAAAAGGGGTTGCGAAGAAGAGGCTAACCGGTTAGATTGAAAGCCTCACGTAACAGTCGGGCCTACCTTACGCTCGCAGGAGAAGTTCGGAGGCCTTTTTTATTTCTGGTCCGTTGAGACAGACTGCGGTTTTGTCCGTGCGGGTCTTGGCAATTGAATAATGTCTTGGAAAGAGGAAATCGCCAGACCGTTATTCACTTGCACCCATTATTCTAATGGTGGTGAGGGCAACAGCCCTGTAGGAGGTGTGTGCATAATGATTCAGAAAGCGACGATGCCCGGTAGCAAGCAAATGTATGGGGATAATCCCATAGCCCAACGAAAAACGGATCTATACAAACAGGAGTATGTTCATAGTTTTGTGCAAAAATGGGACGCCTTGATTGATTGGGAGGCCAGGGCCTCAAGTGAAGGGGACTTTTTTATCCGGATTTTGAAGGAACGGGGCGTCAAGCGCGTATTGGATGTCGCGACGGGAACGGGGTTTCATTCTATTCGGCTCCTGCGTGCCGGGTTCGAAGTCACGAGTGCGGACGGCAGTCCTGAAATGTTAGCCCAGGCATTTGAAAATGCCCGACGAGCCGGGTATATCATGCGAACTATTCATGCTGATTGGCGCTGGTTGAGCCGGGATATCCACAACAAATACGATGCGGTGATTTGCCTGGGGAACTCTCTGACTCATCTCTTTTCCGAACAGGATCGGAGAAAGGCCTTGGCTGAATTTTACACCGCCCTGAAGCACGATGGAGTGTTGATTCTGGACCAAAGGAATTACGATGGAATTTTAGATGAGGGGTTTACATCGAAGCATGTGTATTACTATTGCGGAGACAATGTCAGTGCGGAACCGGAGCACGTTGATGAAGGACTCGCAAGGTTCAAGTATACGTTTCCCGATGGAGAAGCCTTTCATTTGAATATGTATCCGCTACGGAAGGAATATACACGTCGGCTTATGAATGAGGTTGGTTTTCAGCAGGTAAAAACTTATGCGGACTTTCAAGAAACGCATAAAGTTGAGGACCCTGATTTTTATGTTCATGTGGCGGAAAAACTCTATAAAAATGAGGAACGTCCGACCACGATCCTGGGCAAATTTGGAAATCTGAATTATTCCACTACTGTGGATACGGCTCGAGACTATTACAACAGTTCGGATGCCGACCGGTTTTATGCCACGATCTGGGGTGGAGAAGATATCCACATTGGATTGTATGTATCCGACAAGGATTCGATTTTCGATGCGAGCCGACGAACCGTGGAGAAAATGGCGGCTTCTGTCAAGGACCTTGATGCAACGAAACGGGTGTTGGATATTGGGTCGGGGTACGGAGGCTCAGCGCGTCATCTCGTGAGACAATATGGATGTCAGGTTGGATGCCTGAATTTGAGCGAAGTCCAAAATAAACGGAATCGGGCACTTAATCAGAAAGAGAATATTAGTTTAGCGATTAATGTCATTGACGGGAATTTTGAGTCGATTCCCATGCCGGATGGGAGCGTTGATGTGGTGTGGTCGCAGGATGCCATATTACATAGCGGAAATCGGGAAAAGGTGTTTCGAGAGGTTCATCGGGTGTTGGCCAAGGGCGGACAATTTATTTTTACCGATCCGATGAAGAGTGCGACTTGTCCCCCGGATGTGCTGCAACCGATTTTAGATCGTATCCATTTGGATTCGCTGGGATCGATTGAATATTACCGGCAGATGGCCGCCAAATTAGGGTTTCAAGAAATTGGGATTGAGGATCTTTCTGAAAATCTTGCCGCGCATTATGGACGAGTACTTCAGGAATTAACGGTACAACACCATGCGCTCATTCAGGTTTGTGCGGAAGAATATCTGGCTTCTATGAAGGTGGGACTTCAGCATTGGGTTCAGGCTGGGAAAAGTGGCCATCTCAGTTGGGGAATTTTGCACTTTCAGCGAGACTGACAGAGTAAAGAACGTCCGCCGGCGTACCCGCCACTCCCCGACACGTGAATTGGTGTATATTACCTTTCGATTTTTGGTGGTTTGGCCGGCATAGCGAAGTCACCACTTTTGCCAAAGCGGCCTTCTCCTCCCTCACCTAACACATTGTTGGTGTCGGTATATTCAATCTCTTTGGTCTCTTTGCTGATGCCTTCAGTTGGTCTCCACCCGAGCTTATCAAGGGTGTCTAAAACTGTTTTTTTAAGGGCCCCACCTGCCGTCATTCGAGTGGTCGCAAAAGCCAAAACCCGCTCGCTTTCTTGTTGGACTTTAGACAAATCCGGGTCATGGAGGAACCATACGAGTGGCTCAATCGCTGCGTCTCCAATCAACACTAATGAATTGGCAGCATAATCACGAAGGACCAGGTCTTTGAGTAACAGCACTAAATCCGGAATGACTTTGGGATGGCGGAAATGACCCAGTGCTGTAGCAGCCGCTTCTTTAATTAGGAGGTCTTCGCTAATAATGCAGCCAGGGGTTGGCTTCCCCTCTTGATGTATGCCCTTACCCTTTAATGCGTCAAGGACGGGAGGATAGGCGCGAGGATCTCCGATCATGCCGAGGGAAGCAATTGCATGGCGTTTAACCGTACCGTCTTTCATGGCTTCCATGAGGGCATCTACTGCACGGGCATCGCCTATGTTGCCCAAAGCAATCGTGGCATCTTCGCGAACCGCTCGATCCGGGTCTTTTACCATGTCGATCAGGGCATCGACGACACGAGCTTCACGAACCCACACACGCCCCATTTGATAGTCGGTCGTCATGCCCCCTAGCGCCCGAACGGCGTGACAGCGCACAACGAAATGAGGATCCTTGAGGGACTCCAATAGAGCATCGACAGATTCTTTCCCAATGTACATCAATGCGGTTCCGGCAGTTTCCCGCACGATCTTGGATGTATCTTTGAATAATTTAATCAGGGTTGGAATGGCCTTTGGGTCTCCAATTTTCCCTAAGGCTTCGGCTGCGGCACTCTTGACTGCACCATCCCGGTCGCGACACACCAGGTTCAATCCCGGTACGGCCTGCGGGTCACGCAATTCACCTAACGTTTTAGCGGCTTGTTCCCGCACCCGCCACCGCTTGTCTTTCAAGCAAGTCAGTAATTGCGGGATGACGCATTTTCCCATGGAGGCCATGGCTTTTACTGCTTCAGCTTGCACTTCCATCATATTGTCATTGAAAAGCAAAACGAGTCCTTCAACGGCCTTCTCTCCGCCAATTTTGGCTAATGCCCAACCGACATAAGTTCGAACCGACCAATAGTCGTCTTCAAGGGCAGTCAGAAGGGGTTCTAAAGTTTTCGGATCACCCTTTTCAGCAAGGGCCTTGGCGGCCTCTTCGCGAGTGGCATCATCGGCATCTTCGAGGGCATCAATCCAGTCTTGCACAGAATTCTGCATGATCTTCCTTCTTATCCCTTCCGACTTATTTCGGGTAGTCGGGTTCTTGTGGATAGGGTTGCGTATGGCTACAACGAATAGTCAGGACCCGTGTTCCTCGTCCATCTACACATTGATCAAGGGTGGGCGAGAATTCCAAAGTTCCGGATAAGGTTACCTTGAATAAAAAATCAAACGTAAAGGTCCCAAAGCGATAATCTCCAGGCTTGAGGTTTAAGGTCCTGGATTCCGAGGTTTTGTATGCGTCCATATTGATAGGATCTTTTGTCCAAATCAACGGAGTGATGCCGGGTACATGCCACCAGGTTGGAGGAGTGAGTGCATTCGGATTTACGGTAATAGGAAACTCTCGCAACAGAGGATTGGTAGAATCTGCTGCGTGCCCGTGGTGAACAAGGAGAGGAGAAATGCCCATCAGAAACAGGCAGAAAATCCCATGTCGGATTTGACGAGGCACGTGTGTTCGAATTCTGGTCTTATTGTTTTGTTTGTGGTTCATTGTCGGTGGTCCGTCTTTCTGGAACAGCTTGGAAAATATCACCAATCGCGTGGCTGTCCCATTCAGTATGCGTTTCAAGCCCCAGGGCATACATGATAGTCGCTCCGGTATCTAATAAAGAAACCGATTGGGTGATGGGATGATTCCTTTTAATATTCGCGCCCCAGGCAATCCAGGGAATGGTGGCATCTAACTCAGGAGCCGTAAGGCTGGTCGAGACTGTTTTGCCTCCCTCCGTAGGGGGTGAAAGAGGCCCGCTATTCAGGCCAGTAATAATCACCATGGTTTTGTCCAAAACTCCAAGTTCTTTATACGTTTGGATGATTTGTTCCACGGTGGTATCAATGGACAGTAAGGCAGCAGAATATTTTTCGGAGTCCCATCCGTATTTCTGTCCGACCTTCACCGCCGTAGGCAGATGTACTAGTAAGAGGTTTGGCACCCCAAAAAGCCGGAAGCCATAGCCTTTCTCACTGGTAACTTTTGTTAAAAAGTCTTTAATATATGCCGACGCTCTTTCGGGCGTGCATTGGGGTTTGGTGTAGCCACAGACTTGCGAGTCGACGTAAATTTCCGGTCGAACTAATTGATAGAGTCGTTCATCCATAAGAAAGACGCCCGTATCTTTTCCTCCAGCCAGATCCATGTAGTCAAAAACTGTGGGTGAGCGCATAAAGGAACGGGCAAAATCGTACGTTTCCCATGCGGCAGTCACCCGATGCTTTTCGACTTGAAGACCTGTGAGTAGCGAAGCCATCGCCGGAACGGTGAGAGGAGGGGTAATGGATTGAGCGGACCAGGTCACAGCTCCATCCTTGGCTAGCTGAGCCAGGTTTGGAGTAGTGCCGCCTTGGATGGATGATGATTTGATCCCCTCCAACACGACCAGAATAATGTGTTCGGCTTGTGCGGCGGAAGCAATCGAGGCTGGTCCTCCGAATAATGGAAGCCAGACCACACTCCATGCTAGGAAAAAACACGGCAGGAGTTTACCACGACGATGTTGTTGAGAACCTACTTGTGAAGTACTCATAATTTCTGCCCTGCTCCACGACAAGAAAATAAAGATGAAATTGGGAAGGAACTTTTATTATATATCATTAAGGAGAATTCACCTTCAATTGAAAGGCAAATGATCGAAACTGAACTTATCATGCAGATTTTCAGGCGGTCAACCAACTGAGAAGGCCAGGATTTTCTTCCCATTAAAATTAGCTAAAATTAGCGGACCAAAAATTTTCAAGCCTCTCTTGCTCTGGGTGGAGGGTATCCATTATGAATGGGGCCTCACACACAGATGATTTCCAATGCCCCACGAAAATAATTTCCAACATGCTACTTATTCGAAGTCGAACCCTGGAGTCCGGGTCGGCTATCGAACCTTTCAACCTGAAACGGTAGATTCGCCTTCCTGGGTCCAGGGGATGGCTGGCGTTGGCGAACAGATGGCCCAATCCCGAGTGAAGGGGATACTCTTTCTCAATGGCCTGCCATTTATGGATCTCTTTGGTGCGGCCAGATTGGATGAGGTTGGAGGGTTAAAACGAGGGTATTCCCGAGGAATATCTGGTCTGGAATCGTTGCTGGCTCTCCTTCGCTCTACTACAAACGGTATTTGTCTTCCAGATGACCCCATTTGCCCTCCTGTAGCGAACGATGAACCCTCTTACGGGATGGTTGACCTGCTCGCTCAGGAAGCAGGAAATTTTTCTTCGTCGTATGTAGGTAAATTTGAACTTGCCCTGACTCAGGGGAGCGATCAATCAATTCCTTGTCGTCGATACCTTTGGTCTTCAATTAATCATCATGTTGGCCGCGTCGAAGCCGCCATGCATCTTTTGATGGATCTTCGAAATTGGGTTTCTAGGCTTGATTTAACAAAAGATGACCGGCTTCTTCTCGTTGGCCATGGACATGCGGGTCAGGTCCTGGCTTTATTGTCCAATATTCTAGCCCAAGGGGAATCGGAAATGAGAGGGCGCGTTTTTGAGATTTTGGCTAAATACTGGCAAGCGAGCCCTTCAGCCGATCGGTCAGTAGAACAGCTCGAACGCTTGTATGGTCTTGCCATGGATCAAACGGCCTTAAAAGGCGCAACGGTCGATGTCGTGACGTTAGGAACTCCGGTTCGCTACGGCTGGGATACCGATGGAATTGGTCATTTGCTGCATTTCGTGAATCATCGTGAGATTCGAACTGATGGCAAGCGTTGGTTGGCGAAAATGGAGTTACCTCAAATCGCGTGGGAAATGCCCTATCAAACTGGTGGGGATTACGTACAGCAATTGGCTGTGGCTGGCACGGATATGGTTCCGAATAATTCGGAGGCTGAGCAGGCCAATGTTGATTTCAGAGAAATTTTTGAACCCTATGATGGTTTTGAGCGGTGGCTGGAATGTACTCGGCGTGGGACACGGTGTGCCAATGACGGACAATGTTTGTTGGTGGAATATGGCGTTCAGGCGGACGAGCCTCCTCGACAGCACTTATTCGGCCATGCATGTTATACCCAGAGCCGGGCCATGTTATTTCTAGCGACTGAAATCGCACAGGCATTCTATTCACCGAAGAGTCATTGATTGAGTGAAAGAATCATTTGGTCCCGGATGGGGTGGTGATATTCCGGGATTTTTCATTTGATGAGCCATGAGGCGTGTTGCCTCTTTTTCGCCTTTCGCGCTGGGCCGTTAGTCGCACTCCCTTATAGATCCAAAGACACATTGATTCTCTTTGAATCCCTATGATATCAACACAGGGCTTGCCAAGGGGTTTAAAAAATCCCTGATGACTTAAGGAAATTGTAAAGTTTCCATAACCCTTATATTTAAGAGATAGGCCATTATGATTGTTGGCGTCCTTCGAGAAACGTATCCTAGTGAACACCGAGTGGCTCTAGTCCCAGCTGTACTTCCCTCGCTGAAAAAAGGGGGAATGGATGTCATGGTGGAATCCAAGGCTGGAGAACAAGCGGGTTATCCTGACTCCGCGTTTGTTGAAAAAGGCGCAACCCTTGCCTCATCTCGGGCACAAGTGTTCGAGAAGGCTGATTGCGTTGTTCAAGTGCGGTTGTTGGGAGCTAACCTTACCGAAGGTCAAGCAGACTTAACAGGCTTTCGCAAAGGACAAATGCTGGTTGGAATGGCCGAAGCCTTGACTGCCCCTCAATCGGTTCAAGACCTGGCTTCTCGTGAGGTCATGGCCTTTGCTTTAGAATTGATGCCTCGCATTACCCGTGCCCAAAGTATGGACATCCTTTCATCCATGGGCACGGTGGCTGGCTACAAAGCGGTACTGATTGCGGCCAGTTCGCTGCCAAAAATGTTTCCAATGCTCATGACAGCGGCCGGAACGGTCACGCCTGCGAAGGTCTTAATCATTGGCGCTGGGGTTGCAGGATTGCAAGCCATTTCTGTGGCTAAGCGGTTAGGGGCTGCTGTTGAGGCGTATGATATTCGCCCTGCGGTCAAAGAACAGATTTTAAGTTTAGGCGCCAAGTTTGTTGAGCTGCCTTTAGAGACAGGTGCTGCGGAAGATAAAGGGGGGTATGCCAAAGCCCAAGATGAAACCTTTTACAAGAAACAGCGAGAGTTATTAGGAAAAGTAATTGCTACTAGTGACGTGGTGATTTCCACGGCGGCTGTGCCTGGGAAAAAAGCACCGATTCTTATTACGGCCGATATGGTTGGGGCTATGGCTCCAGGGTCAGTGATTGTAGATTTGGCTGCAGAACGGGGCGGAAACTGTGAACTGACCAAGTCTGGCCATACCATCGTAATGCATGGTGTGACTATTCATGGTCCTGAAAACTTGCCCTCAACCGTGCCGTTTCATGCCAGTCAAATGTATGCCAAAAATGTGGCGACCTTTCTCCTCCATTTAGTGAAAAAAGGGGAAATTCAAATTGATATGAACGACGAAATTACGAAAGAAACCATGTTGACGCGCAATGGGGAAGTTGTTCAGCCGCGCATTCGAGAAGTATTGGGACTTCCTGCTTAATCGGCGCAAGAACGAGGGAATTGGTATGGAAATGTTTCTCATGTCCTTTACGGTTTTTGTCCTCGCGATTTTCGTGGGCTTCGAGGTCATCACGAAGATCCCGCCCACTCTTCATACTCCTTTGATGTCGGGTTCTAACGCCATTTCAGGTATCACCTTGGTGGGGGCCATTGTTTCTGCAGGAACAGAGCTGTGGATTACCACGGTTCTGGGTTTTCTTTCTGTGGTCTTGGCGTCCATTAATGTGATTGGTGGATTTATGGTGACGAACCGAATGTTGGCCATGTTCAAAAAGAAGACCTAAAACCTATGTACGATTTTATTATAAATTTTTCTTACCTCGTTGCGTCCGTCCTGTTCATTTTTGGTCTGAAGGGGCTTACCCATCCTCGAACAGCAGTTCGCGGAAATATCCTGGGTGCCTGTGGAATGCTGCTGGCCGTGGTCGTGACCCTCACTGATCGACACATTGTCAGTTATGAGTACATTATTTTGGGAATGGTAGTGGGTGGTGCCATTGGCGCGGTGTTGGCGATGCGCATAGAGATGACCTCTATGCCAGAGATGGTCGCCCTTTTGAACGGATTTGGTGGCGCGGCCTCAATTTTTGTGGCTGGAGCCGCCTTGATTGAAGGTTCTTCCTTAACGGATTCACCTATTTTTCAATTAACGATTGCCACAGCGGCCTCAGGATTAATCGGGGCCGTGACGTTTTGGGGTAGCCTGGTTGCCTTTGGAAAGCTGAAGGGGCTGATTTCCGAAAATGCGATTTTGTTTTCCGGTCAACAAGTGATTAATTCTATCTTGGCCCTATTGGTGCTTGGGTTAAGCATTGGGGTGGTTTTAAGTCCTGAGAACTTCTCGCTATATTGGTTGTTGGTGGGGGTGGCATCTGTGTTAGGAATTTTGCTAGTGCTTCCTATTGGTGGTGCGGATATGCCTGTGGTGGTGGCGTTATTAAACTCCTATTCGGGGTTAGCTGCCGCGGCAACAGGTTTTGTGCTTTCCAATAATGTCCTCATCATTACCGGTTCACTGGTTGGTGCGTCCGGGATCATTCTGACCCATATTATGTGTAAAGCCATGAACCGATCGTTGACCAATGTCTTGTTTGGAGTGATGGGGCCTTCAGGTGAGGGTGGACAAACCGCTGATGAAGTGTATGGGGGAAAAGTTAAGTCGGCATCTCCTGAGGAAGTCGCGTTGCTGTTTGATGCGGCGCGCCGAGTGGTAATTGTTCCTGGCTATGGAATGGCCGTATCCCAAGCTCAACATCCGGTCGCCAGCCTGGCCGCTCTTCTGGAGAGCCGTGGGACCACCGTAGAATATGGTATCCATCCTGTGGCAGGAAGAATGCCAGGCCATATGAATGTCCTTATGGCTGAGGCTGATGTTCCCTATGATGCGCTGAAAGATATGGATGAGATCAACCAAACCATTGATCAGGTGGATGTTGTCCTAGTTATTGGTGCCAACGATGTGGTGAACCCATTGGCCAGGACTGATCCAAGTAGTCCAATTGCGGGAATGCCCATCATTGATGTGGATAAGGCAAAAATCGTTGTGGTAATAAAACGTAGTTTAAGCCCTGGATTTGCTGGAATTCCCAATCCACTATTCGCCTTGGATAACTCATTAATGTTATTTGGAGATGGCAAAAAGATGGTATTGGATATGATTGCTGCATTAAAAGACTCATAGTGATCATTTTAAGATACCATATATAAAAACTTTAGTACTTTGATTTTAAAGGCAAATTTATAAAGTAATGAATTAATATCGTCTTGCATAGGCAAACAACTCATGATAAAGTGCCAGACTCGGAAGCAAAAGCGTAAAATTGTAAAATGTTGATTTAATCTTTAGTTTGAGGGAAACGTGGAAGTACGAGTTATCAATAACAACGTTGAAAAAGCATTGAAAGTCGCTAAGAAAAAGTTAGCGGCAGAGGGTTTATTCCGTGAATTAAAACGGCGAAGATTTTACGAAAAACCCAGCGTTAAGAAAAAGGGTAAAGAGCGTGAAGCCGCACGTCGTCGCCAAAAATGGCTTTCAAAGAATAGAATGTTTTAGCCTTCTGGAACTAATCGACCCAACATCGCAATTTCTCCTCAATTTTTCTCACAAATTTTAATTTAATGAAAATATGAATGAGGATGACAATCTTGTCGTCCTCAGCCTGATAAAGAAGGCCATTAGGCCCTTTCCTACCCCTATCCTTCCTCACCTTGCCGAACAAGGCCGTGACTCTTTTAAAATCCTGATTGCCTGTGTTTAGAGCTTGTAAACTCGTGATCAAGTGACTGCCGAGGCTAGCAAGAGGTTATTGGTAATTTCATCTGACCTTTTTCAATGGCTAAAATGGGGTTTTGTTATTACCACTACCCCCGATGGGACAGAGCAAGCACTTCGTAGGAAGCTTTCTCGAAGGTGGTGGATTCCTCTCAATGGGATGTTGGTCCCCTTTGGTCAAAATATATGCATGCCGGTTTTGCGTAGGTGCAGTGTTTGAAATCTTGGTCAATATTTTAAAAAAAAGGTGTTTTATCCAAACGTTAATGAAAATTTTGAAATTTTTAGAATGGACTGAGTTCTATTGAAGTTGAGCTATTTGAATGGTTCCACATGAACCTAATTGTCGTTTTGAGCTCAGGGTTAGTCAAGGTAATGCCAGTATGGATATCTGAAGAGTCAAACAAAAACAGGAGCAGTTGGGCAGAGAGAAATCAATCTTATGCTCATGCTCAATGTGATTTTTCTGGTTATTGCTGGTGAATATTATTTGCATTAGGCTGGTGTTACCGTTTAATTATTTGTTACCAATTGGTACGTTTGTGAGATAGCTTAATATTTTAATTATAATTTTCAATAACTTACAAAACTTTATAAAGTTTTAAGTGGAATTTGGACATTAGAAAAGATAATGATGCCGTTACCATTTCGAATCATTTTGTTTTTTGTAAAGGATCCTCATTAAATTTTTTTATAATTTATACAATGACTTACGATATTTTCATACTGGGTGAAAAAGGTTCAAATCTTGCAATTTTTCACTTATGTTATGTATTTCCTCAAGATTATTAAAATAAAAAGTAAAATTGACCCAAATTTTAATTTTTGTAAAGGAGGTGATAGGGAGTTTTGAATTTGTATTTGTGAATTAAATCATGGACTTAATGTCCTGCACTCACTTAGGAGGTGTAAGCAATGTTTCTTTCTAGACGGCAATTCTTGAAAGTTTCAGCGGGAACAGTCGCAGCGGTCGCACTGGCCGATAAGGCCTTGGCCCTCACGGCCTTACAGCCGGTTATCGAAGTCGGAAATCCTCTCGGAGAATACCCTGACCGTTCTTGGGAGCGTGTCTATCACGACCAATATCGGTATGACAGTTCTTTTACCTGGTGTTGTTCTCCGAATGACACCCATGCGTGTCGCATCCGTGCATTTGTCCGGAACGGCGTCGTCATGCGCGTGGAGCAAAATTACGATCATCAAACCTATGAAGACCTCTATGGCAACCGCGGGACGTTTGCGCATAATCCGCGTATGTGCTTGAAGGGCTACACAATGCATCGGCGGGTGTATGGACCGTACCGGCTAAAGGGGCCCTTGATGCGGCGGGGATGGAAAGCCTGGATGGATGACGGGAGCCCGGAATTCACCCCGTCCATCATGAGCAAATATAAATTTAATGCCCGCTACCTGGATGATATGTTGCGGGTCTCCTGGGATACCGCCTTTACCTATTTAGCGAAGGCTATGATCATCATTGCAGAGCGGTATAGCGGAGAAGCGGGCGCTCGGCGATTACGGGAGCAAGGCTATCCACCGGAGATGATCGAAATGACCAAAGGGTCAGCGATTCGTGCCTTTAAGTTCCGTGCCGGTATGCCCATTCTTGGTGTTATCGGAAAAATGGGCATTACCAGGATGAATGGTGGCTGCGGGGCCTTATTGGACACCTACATTCGAAAGGTTCAACCGGATCAGGCCCAAGGGGGTCGGTACTGGTCGAACTACACCTGGCACGGTGACCAAAACCCTGCCCATCCGTTCTGGAATGGTGTCCAGGCATCAGATGTCGACATGAACGACATGCGGTTTTCGAAATTGAACACGAGCTGGGGTAAAAACTTCGTGGAAAATAAGATGCCGGAAGCGCATTGGAAACTGGAGAGCATCGAGCGGGGAGCCCGTTTGGTGGTCATCACTCCGGAATATAATCCCACAGCCTATCGGGCTGACTATTGGATGCCGGTGCGACCAGCGACTGATGGAGCTTTATTCCTGGGTGCATTGAAAATCATTTTTGACGAGAACATGTACGATTATGATTTCTGTCAATCGTATACGGACATGCCCATTTTGGTTCGGACGGATACCCTCCAATACCTGGATCCCCGTGAAGTGATTAAGGATTATGCGTTCCCGGATTTTGCCAATTCGTATTCCGGTAAAGTCCAAACCATGAAGCCTGATGTCATTGCGCGTTTGGGCGGGTTTATGGTGTGGGATCTTAATAAGAATCAAGCTGTGCCGCTTCATCGGGAATTGGTGGGCTGGCATTATCGAAAGAGTGGGATTGATTCAGCCTTGACAGGCACCTATCGGGTGCAATTGCTCAGCGGCCGGGAAGTGGACGTCATGCCGATTTTCCAAATGTATCAAGTCCATCTGCAGGACTATGATTTGGATACCGTCCATCAAATCAACCGGTGTCCGAAGGACTTGATTGTACGGTGGGCGCGGGATTCAGGGACGATTAAACCTGCGGCCATTCACAACGGTGAAGGGACAAACCATTACTTCCATCAAACCATCATTGCCCGTGGCGCGGCGATGGTCTTGATTGTGACGGGCAACGTCGGGAAGTTTGGGACCGGCCAACATACTTGGGCGGGGAACTACAAGGCCGGCATTTGGAATGCCACCCCCTGGGGAGGTGGCGGTTTAGGAACCCATACCGGAGAAAATCCGTTTAAGATTACGACGGATCCGAATGCCCATGGCAAAGAAATTCATGTCAAAGGGTATTACTACGGAGAAGAAGTGGCCTATTGGAACCATGGCGATACAGCGTTAATTGTGAATACACCAAAGTATGGTCGCCGGGTGTTTACGGGGAAAACGCACATGCCAACCCCAAGTAAATTCCGGTGGGTGGCCAACGTGAACGTGTTGAACAACGCTAAGCACCATTATGACATGGTGAAAAACGTGGATCCGCACATTGAAACTTTGGTTAATCAGGATGTGGAGATGACGTCAGATGTCAACCATAACGACATCTCGTTTGCCGTCAATACCTGGATGGAGTTTACGTATCCAGAGCATACGGCGACGGTGTCCAATCCCTGGTTCCAAGTGTGGAAGGGTGGTATTCGGCCATTGTATGACACGCGGAACGATTTGGATACGGTGGCGGGCGTCGCGGCCAAACTCAGCGAAATGACGGGTGATGGCCGGTTCCGCGATTACTTCAAATTTGTCTATGACAATCGCGTGGATGTCTATCTCCAACGGTTGTTGGATGCCAGTAGCACCGCTTATGGTTACAACGCGGATGTGATGTTGAAGTCGGAAAAGGGCTGGATGGTGATGTGCCGAACCTATCCACGGCATCCGTTCTGGGAAGAGACCAACGAGTCAAAACCTCAATGGACGCGAACGGGACGGTATGAGAATTATCGTGTGGAACCAGAAGCCATTGAATACGGGGAAAACTTCATCTCGCATCGGGAAGGGACGGAGGCCACTCCCTACTTGCCCAATGCGATCATGTCTTCCAATCCGTACGTCCGACCGGATGACTATGGGATTCCGATCACGGCCCAACATCATGACGACAAAACCGTCCGCAACATCAAGTTGCCATGGGCGGAAATTAAACGGTACTCCAATCCTCTCTGGGAGAAGGGATACCAGTTCTATTGTGTGACGCCGAAAACCCGGCATCGGGTACATAGCCAATGGTCGGTGAATGACTGGGTGCAGATGTATGAATCCAACTTTGGCGATGCCTATCGGATGGATAAGCGGACGCCAGGTGTGGGTGAACATCAAATTCATATCAATCCGCAAGCGGCCAAAGATCGCGGCATCAACGACGGGGACTATGTCTACGTCGATGGGAACCCGGTGGATCGGCCGTATCGTGGCTGGAAGCCCAGCGACCCCTATTACAAGGTGGCGCGATTGATGATCCGGGCGAAGTACAACCCGGCCTTCCCGTACCATGTCACGATGGCCAAGCATGCGCCATATGTGTCGACGGCGAAGTCGGTGAAGGGGCATGAAACCCGGCCGGATGGACGGGCGATTGCGCTGGATACCGGGTATCAATCGAACTTCCGGTATGGGGCGCAACAGTCCTTTACCCGTGACTGGTTGATGCCTATGCAGCAGTTAGATTCGCTGCCTGGCAAACATGCCGTCGGTTGGAAGTTTAAGTTTGGGTACCAGGTGGACAACCATGCGGTCAATACGGTGCCGAAGGAATGTCTGATCCGTATCACCAAGGCGGAGGACGGCGGCATCGGTGGTCGGGGACCGTGGGAACCCGTCCGGACCGGGTTCACGCCAGGCCAGGAGAATGAGTTCATGATCAAATGGCTGAAGGGTGACCATATTAAGATTAAGGTGTAGGAACGGGTTCAGGGGAACCCAAAGAAAATTATGTCTTTGGGTTTCCCCCTCGTTCACTCGGTAATTCAAACAATAGAAATGGAGGACGACAATGCCTGAAGTGTATAATTGGCACCTGGGACGAAAGATGCTGTATCCGTATGAGGAGCGGCATCCGAAATGGCAGTTCGCGTTTGTCTTTAACATCAACCGGTGTTTGGCGTGTCAAACCTGCTCGATGGCGGACAAATCGACGTGGCTGTTCAGCAAAGGGCAGAATACATGTGGTGGAAACAACGTGGAAACGAAGCCATACGGGGGCTATCCGCAGTTCTACGATGTGAAGATCACGCAGTTGATTGAGCAGGTCAATCCGGGCGGGCAGGTGTGGAATGTGCGGGTGGGCCGCAAACACCATGCGCCGTACGGAGTATTTGAAGGGATGACGATCTTTGACTCAGGGGCCAAGATCGGGCAGGCGGCCATTGGCTACATCCCGACCGACCAGGAATGGCGGTTTGTGAATATTTATGAAGATACGGCCACCTCGATGCGGGCGATACGTGGGAAGGGTGGATAAGACAGGGTTCACGAAAGAAGAGCCGTGGAAAATGCAAGGCAGCAGCTTGCCGGAGCATGAGACGTACTTCTTCTATCTGCAACGCATCTGTAACCACTGTACATATCCGGGGTGTCTGGCGGCGTGTCCGCGGAAGGCCATCTACAAGCGGCCGGAAGACGGGATTGTGTTGATCGACCAGAACCGGTGCCGGGGGTACAAGAAGTGTGTGGAGCAATGCCCCTATAAGAAGCCGATGTACCGGGCACGACGCGGGTGAGTGAGAAGTGTATAGCGTGCTATCCGCGGGTGGAAGGCAAAGACCCTTAACGGGGGGCGAGCCGATGGAGACGCGGTGTATGGCGGCGTGCGTGGGCAAGATCCGGCTGCAAGGGTTGGTGAAGGTGGGCGATGACGGGCTCTGGGCGGAAGATCGCTGGAATCCGTTGTACTATGCCATCCGGGTGGAACAAGTGGCGTTGCCCTTGTATCCGCAATGGGGCACGGAACCCAACGGGTATTACATTCCGCCGCGGCAGGCGCCGCGGGGCTACATCCGGCAGATGTTCGGGCCGGGGGTAGATAATGCGATTGAGAAGTATCTGGTGCCGAGCCGGGAGTTGTTGGCGGTGCTGCAGTTGTGGCGGGCAAGCCAACAGATCATCTTCCGGTATGACGTGATTCCGGGGCCGAAAGTGTTTGAAACCCAAATCCATGGGCGGAAGTTTGAGATGTACAACGACACGGTGTTGGGGTTCAACAAATCGGGCAAGGAAGCGGTGCGGCAGCAAGTGGAAGAGCCGATTTACATCCGCCCGGCGGAGCGGGTGAACTGGCTGTAAGCAGGTAG